>NZ_JBTYMC010000110.1:0-19707 GCF_054880855.1 Streptomyces sp. S6
GCACCGGAAACCGTCCAACTCTGCGACGCGGCCTTCGAGTCGGTGTGGGAACGGGCCACCCCGCACGCGGAGTTCCAGCCGTTCTGATACCCCGGCCACCGACAGAAATGACCTCGTCCTCCTCAAGCGTCCAGGAAGCTCGCAGGGCTCTCGGCAGACGTCTGGCAGAGCTCCGGACCGAAGCCGGCTTCACCAAAAGAGCGTTGGCTGCCCAACTGGGCTGGCACGAGTCGAAATGCTCGCGCTTCGAGAGCGGCACGCGTCCGCCCTCGGAGCGCGACCTTCGTGCGTGGACGACCGTTTGTGGTGTTCCGAGTGCGGCCGAAGATCTGATCACGGCCGCGCGTGGCATAGAAGGCATGTACATCGACACGGGAGTTGGAGGGAACCTTCGCGGTTTCCCGTTCCGTCAACCGTGATCGCTTGACCGGCACGCTCAACCCTCGGGAGCATCGACCCAGACACCGTGCCGGCGATGGACACGGGAGAGAGGACCCAGCCCATGAAGGTCACCAAACTGGTCAGTTCGTGCGATCTCAAGGATTGCCCGACGATCTACGCGACGGATCGCGGCACGTACCTGGTACAGGGTGAGACGCCGACAGACCACGGGCTTCGAATTCCCGCGCACGAAACCCTGGTCGAGATCCCCGTGGAACTACTCCAGAAGGCCATCCGTGACAAGCTCGTCTAAAACCCTCGGCGAACTCTTCGACTCGTTCGAACGCGAGGCTTTCCGCCTGGAAACCCTGGACGACTACAGCAAGTCCGGGAACGTGGATGCCTACCAGAGATTCCTCGCCGGAGAGCCGCAGCCGGACGACTACAACGCGGGCTGGGTGAAGGAGCTCCGCTCGCACACCGGCAAGGGGAAGCGGGTCTACCGGGTGCACGTTCTGTCCCGCCCGCTCACAGAATATCTCCGCTTCGAACTCGGGTGGGGTTACCAGAAGAACATGACCGGGGGTGAAGAGTTCTTCATCCTCGATATCACCGGGAAGCAAAGCCCCCTGGAGGGTGTCCCTGATTTCTGGTTCTTCGATTCTTCGTCCGTGGCAGTGATGAGCTACGACGAGGACGGAAAGTATCTGGGATCGGAAGCGTTGCCGCCGGAACGAGCGGCTGAATTCACCGAGTACCGTGACATGGCACTCGCACACGCGGAACCGTTCAGCGAATGGTGGATCAAGTACGGGGTGTGAACAGAGCGCAGCTCGGAGCAGCACTGCGGGCACTGCGAAAGGCATCCGGCAAGGAAGCCAAAGCGGTGGCCCGCAGTGCTCTCATGTCTCCGTCCAAGCTGTCCAAGATCGAGAACTCCAAGCTGGCTCCCAGCTCGATGGATGTCGAGCGCATCCTGACGGCTATCGGCGTATCGGACGAGGTCAAGGCCGAATACGCCGAGGCCGCCCGAGCATCGGCCACCGAGACGACCGCGTGGAGACTCCTAAAGCGGATGGGGGTTCACAAGGGTCAGCAGGCGGCCAAGGCTCTGGAGTCTCAGATGTCGACACTGCGGCTGTTCCAACCCGCGCTCGTCCCTGGACTGCTCCAGACGCCTGAATACATCCGGGCCGTTCTGCAACGTCACCACCTGAGTGAGGACGCTCTCACGCGAACACTCAACGGGCGGCTTGAGCGGCAGGCGGTTCTCTATGACAGAACCAAGTCCCTACGGTTCGTGATCACAGAGCCTGTTCTGCGCTGGCGAATCGTCCCTCCGCAGATGATGGCCGCACAACTGGATCGCATCGTTTCCGTCTCCAGGCTGTCTCACATCGACATTCGCGTAGTTCCGTTGGATATCCAGCAGTGCGACGTTCCGAATCACGCGTTCGTCATCCGTGACGACCGTATGGTCACTATAGAAACAGTTCACGCCGAGGTGGTGGCCACGGACCCCAGGGATATCGATCTGTACGTCGAAAAGTTCGAAACATTCGAGCGCTTGGGATTGTCCGGAACGGATATGCGAAGCATGATCGAGAGTATCCGAAACGACTTTTTGCAGGAACGGGAAACAGACTAGAGACGCGTCCGTGCCCCGCCGAAGATTGCGGCATGGAGTGGTCAGTCATGGCCGCGATCAGTTGGCAGAAAGGTGCAGCGATGCAGCACGGAACCGACCTGTACGCGCTCGACATCAGCGGAGCCGTCTTCGTCCAAGCATGCGGCGGCCCCTGCACGGAGGGGTGCGTGACCCTGGCTCGGATCGGCAACGGCCTCTGGGCGGTCGGTGACAGCAAGCGGCCTGACGCACAGCCGCTGCGGTTCACCACGGAGGAGTTGGACGCGGCCGGGATCGAACCGGCGCGCTTCGGCCTGCGGGTCTGATCCTCCGCTCTCCCCAACCAGTCCCAGTTCCCTTCCGGCAGACCGGGACTGGTTGGTTCCGCCATCGCTCACACGGAACAGGAACGACTGGTGCACCACCACGGCTACCTGTGGACCGGACCGAAAGAACGCTTCGACAACGAGGCTCTCCGACGTCCTCCGCACCCAGATCCTCCACCTGCACCACTGTCCGACCAGGACGTACAGGCAGAGCGGCTGCTCAAGCGGTACCGCGAGGTGACCGCGGAGTTCCCCACTTCGGATCTGCCGCCGCTCGAAACGGCGTACTGGCTGGTCAAACCCCGTTCCCTCGTACGCGGCACGTGGGGGGAGGCGCAGGAAGCGGCGGCATGGCTCGGGGAACGACTCACGGACCACGCACCCCGGTTCAGCTCGGAGGCGCAGCGCGACACCATCCATCTGGCCCTGCTGGTGAACTCCGCCGCTGAACGGCTGGGCTCGGGGGCTGATCTGTCGTACGGCTTCTACCTGGAACGCCCCTCGTACCTGTCCCTGGCAGTGGTGACATGTTCCCCGAATCGCTCACTGCCCGAACTGGCCTGCCCAGTCAGACAGTCGAAGCTGTGACCGGCGGTACCGCGAGGCTCAGATCCTCACGCAGGCAGCGCAGCGTCGGGCGGGCCGGGCGCAGCGGGCCGGGTGCGCTCATTCCTCGATTCCCCCGACCGCGTCGATCTCTTCCGCGGTCAGCCCGGTCAGCAGCATCACATCCGATTTCAGCGACCCGTCCAGCACACTGAGCGCCTCCACCATCCCGGACCGCAGATCCTCACGGCGCTGCTCCAGATACGCCCGGACCGCCTCAGCCACCAGATCCTTCTTCGTCAGTCCCAGGAAATGAGCGCCCTGGCTGATCAATTTATCCGTCGCCTGATCCACCTTCAGCGGGGACTGGCGCACCGGCTTAGCCGCTGTCGTCATCGTCGACACCTCCACGACCATGGTACCTAAGTACCTCACGACCCGGTCAAAGTCCGGCACCCCGCTCCAAGAGCGGGGTGTCGAGCCAAGGAGGCGTTAGGGAAGGTTCCTCGCCATCACGATCCGCTGCACCTGGTTCGTGCCCTCATAAATCTGCGTGATCTTCGCATCCCGCATCATCCGCTCCACCGGGTAGTCACGGGTGTACCCGTACCCCCCGAGGAGCTGCACCGCGTCGGTGGTGACCTCCATCGCGATGTCCGAGGCGAAGCACTTGGCGGCGGCGCCCTGGTAGGTGAGGTCGGCGTCGAGGCGTTCGGAGGCGGCGGCGGCCTGGTACGTCAAAGCACGCGCCGCGGAGATCTTCATGGACATGTCGGCGAGCATGAACTGGATGCCCTGGAAGTCGGCGATGGGCTTGCCGAACTGCTTGCGTTCCTGGACGTAGTTCTTGGCGTAGTCGAAGGCGCCTTGGGCGACGCCGAGGGCCTGGGCGGCGATGGTGATGCGGGTGTGGTCGAGGGTCTTCATGGCGGTGGCGAAACCGGTGCCCTCGGCGCCGATCATGCGGTCCGCGGGGATGCGGACGTTGTCGAAGTAGACCTCGCGGGTGGGGGACCCCTTGATGCCGAGCTTCTTCTCGGGGGCGCCGAAGGAGACACCCTCGTCGGACTTCTCGACGACGAACGCGGAGATCCCCTTGGACCGCTTCTCGGGGTCGGTGACCGCGAGGACGGTGTAGTACTCGGAGACGCCCGCGTTGGTGATCCAGCGCTTGACGCCGTTGAGGATCCAGTGGTCGCCGTCGCGCACCGCGCGGGTCTTCATGCCGGCCGCGTCGGAACCGGCGTCCGGCTCGGAGAGGCAGTAGGAGAACATCGCGTCGCCCTTGGCCAGCGGGCCGAGGTACTTCTTCTTCAGCTCCTCGGAGCCGGAGAGGATCACCGGGAGCGAGCCGAGCTTGTTGACCGCCGGGATCAGCGAGGACGACACGCAGGCGCGGGCCACCTCCTCGATGACGATGACGGTGGCGAGCGCGTCGGCACCGGCGCCGCCGTACTCCTCCGGGACGTGCACGGCGTGCAGGTCGCTCGCGACGAGGGCGTCCAGCGCCTCCTGCGGGAAGCGGGCCTCCTCGTCGACCGCGGCGGCGAACGGCGCGATCTTGGCCTCGGAGAGAGCGCGGATCGCGTCGCGGAGCATGTCGTGCTCCTCGGTCGGGCGGTACAGGTCGAAATCAGCCGATCCGGCCAAGGTCATTCACTCCAGACGACGCTAATTACCGTTAAGTAACTCAAAGTTTAGGGCGCGGCCCTCGGGACGGGTACGTGAGCTACGCGACAAGAGGGAATCTGCCCGGTGAGGGCGCCGTACACGCCCCGACTATGCTCAGGCAGCGCACGTCCGGCCGAACCTGTGGAGCCCCCCATGAGCCTCAAGATCACCGTGATCGGCACCGGTTACCTCGGTGCCACGCACGCGGCGGCGATGGCGGAACTCGGCTTCGAGGTGCTCGGTCTCGACGTCGTCCCGGAGAAGATCGAGATGCTCCAGCGGGGCGAGGTCCCGATGTACGAGCCGGGCCTTGAGGAACTGCTGCGCAAGCACGTCGCCGGGATCGAGGGGTCGTCCGGGCGGCTGCGGTTCACCCTCGACTTCGCCGAGGCCGCCGCCTTCGGGGACGTCCACTTCGTGTGCGTCAACACGCCCCAGCGGCACGGCGAGTACGCCGCCGACATGTCGTACGTCGACGCCGCGATCGCGTCCCTCGCCCCCCATCTCGACCGGCCCACCCTCGTCGTCGGCAAGTCCACCGTCCCCGTCGGCTCCGCCGACCGCCTCGCCGCGTACCTCGCCGCGCACGCGCCCGCCGGGGAGGGGGCCGAGCTGGCCTGGAACCCCGAGTTCCTGCGGGAGGGGTTCGCCGTGCAGGACACTCTGCGGCCCGACCGGGTCGTCGTCGGCGTGCGCAGCGAGCGGGCCGAGCGGCTGCTGCGCGAGGTGTACGCGACGCCGGTCGCCGCCGGGACGCCGTTCGTCGTCACCGACTTCCCGACCGCCGAGCTGGTCAAGACCTCCGCGAACTCGTTCCTCGCCACGAAGATCTCCTTCATCAACGCCATGGCCGAGGTGTGCGAGGCCGCCGGCGGGGACGTCGCGAAGCTCGCCGAGGCGATCGGGTACGACGACCGGATCGGCCACAAGTTCCTGCGCGCCGGCATCGGGTTCGGCGGGGGGTGCCTCCCCAAGGACATCCGCGCCTTCATGGCCCGCGCCGGCGAACTGGGCGCCGACCAGGCGCTCACCTTCCTGCGCGAGATCGACTCCATCAACATGCGCCGGCGCGGACAGATGGTGGAGATGACCCGTGAGGCGTTGGGTGACGGCGCCTTCCTCGGCAAGCGTGTCGCCGTCCTCGGTGCCGCCTTCAAGCCCGACTCCGACGACGTCCGCGACTCCCCCGCGCTGAACGTCGCCGGCCAGATCCACCTCCAGGGCGCCCAGGTCACCGTCTACGACCCCAAGGGCATGCCCAACGCCCGCCGCCTCTTTCCGACGCTGGGGTACGCGGAGACGGCGGTGGACGCCGTGCGCGGCGCCGACGTTGTCCTCCACCTCACGGAGTGGCGGGAGTTCCGGGAGCTGGATCCCGCGGTGCTGGGGGAGGTCGCGCGGGAGAGGGTGATCCTGGACGGGCGGAACGCGTTGGATCCGGGGGCGTGGCGCAAGGCGGGGTGGGTCTATCGGGGGATGGGGCGGCCTACGGCCTGAGGCGGGCAAGGTCCGACCGGCGAGTAGGGAGACGTTGAGATGCGACATCTCACCCCGGCCTTCACCCTCGGCGCACTGCGCCGCGGGAAACAGGTCGAGCAGTTCCTCGGCGGGATCGAACGCGACGGTCGGCGGGGTCTTCGCTGGGTCACCGTCAGTCCGGGCCGGGAGGGTGTCATGGTCTGTCTGAGCGAAGTCGAGGACGTCGGCGACGACACCTTCCGCGACGTCACCGAGTTCCCGCCTCTCGACCTGGAAGACGAAGTCTGGGGAAAGGAGATCGGCACCGTGGCGAACCCGGAGGAGGCGCTCCGCCTGGCCGAACGTGAGCTCGGCGCGGATCCCGCTCGCTGGGTCAACCAGGGTTTCGTCTGCGACGAGTACCACGACTTCCAGGCCGCACACGGGATCGCGCATGGGATCGCACACCCTACGAGTCCGTGATGTTTCGACGCTGCCTGGCACGGGTTCGCCGAACATGTGCGCTTCGCTGAAACCTCACGCCGAGCCGCACCGCCTTCACCGGACTGGTCACCCTCGCTCGCGACACCGACGTGTAGTCCAGCCTTCGAAAACCCCGCTGTTCCTCCCGACCCCGTCCCCGGAGCAGCGGGGTTCCGTACCGTCAGCGCAAGGTCAACCGCCGTCCAGTTCCTCCCGCGTCGCCATGGACGGCTCCCGTCGGTCCTGGGCCGCCCTGGACAGGAAGTCGGCGCTGCGCAGGACGCGTTGGAGGTTCTCCCAGGTGACGAGGTTGATGTCGGAGTCGGGCCAGCCTCGGTGGAGGAGTTCGGTGATGAGGTGGGGGTAGGCGGAGGGGTCGGGGAGGCCCTCGGGGTGGGCTGACGGGGAGTCGTAGACGCCGGAGAGGGCGACGGAGGCGGGGCCGGCGATCTCGCGGATGTGGTCGAGGTGGTCGGCCACGTCCGTCAGGGCCGGGCCGGTCTGGTCGGCCGTCAGCGGGACCATGCAGACGCCCTTGGCGCGGCCGAGGGCGGCGAGCAGGTCGTCGGAGAGGTTGTCGGGGTGGGGGCGCAGGGCGCGGGCCGCCGAGCGGGTGCACAGCACCGGGCTCTTGGAGAGGGTCAGCGCGCGGACGATCGTCGCGTCGGAGGCGCCGGAGAGGTCGGCGACGACACCGAGGCGGTTCATCTCGCGCACCACCTCCTCCCCGAACCGGCTGAGCCCCGCCTCGCTGGCCCACCCCGTCCCGGCCAGGGTGAGGACGCGCAGGCCGAGGGAGTGCAGGATGCGCAGGACGGCGAGGGAGTCGTCGAGGGCGGGGGCGCCGGCGGGGCCCAGCAGGACGGCGACCCGGCCGCAGTTCCGGGCATCGATGACCTGACCTGCGGTGTGGGCCGTGCGCAGGCCCTCGGGGTGGGCCGCGACGACCGCCCGGACGAGGTCGATCTGCTCCAGCGTGACGGCCGTGGCCCGCTCGGCGGCGTCGGGGAGGCGCAGCGCCCAGAACACGGCGCCGACGTGGCCCTCGCGGAGGCGGGGGATGTCGGTGTCGACGCCGGTCTCGCCGAGTTCGAGGTCGTACCAGGGGAGTCCGCGGAGGGTCCAGGGGAGGGTGTTGTAGCCGTCGGCGACGGGGTGGTCGGTGAGGAGTTGGCGGGCGCGGGCGAGGGGGTCGTGGGGGTGGGTACGAGGGATGCCGGCGTCGGCATCAGGCTCCGCACCGGCACCGGGGCTTGTCATGCCGCCCGCCCTGGTACCCGTCACACCCGTTGTCCCGCCCTCTGTCACACCCCCCGCCCCATCCCCGAAGGGCTCCTCGCCGATCGCCGTGGTGGGGTGCAGTTCGTCCTGGAGTTCTGCCATGAGGGGGCTCCGTACGTCGTGATCGGCGTAGTGATCAGCAGTACGGCAACCGTCGCACGCGGCGGGGAGGGTCTCGCGGTGGACGGGGCGTTCGGGGGTACGCGACCTGTTTCGGCCGGGTACCCCGTCGTCCGCGCTGTGCTACGCGGCTCCGTCCAGCTCCTCGATCCGTGCCGTCGACGCTCCCCGCGTCCCCTGGATCCCCCGCGCCACGTCCTCCGCCGCGCCGAGCACCCGGACCGCGTTCTGCCAGGTCAGCTTGGCGAGGTCGGTGCGGGACCAGCCTCGGTCGAGGAGTTCGGTGAGGAGGTTGGGGTAGCCGGAGACGTCGGCGAGGCCGTCCGGGGTGAAGGCGGTGCCGTCGTAGTCGCCGCCGATGCCGAGGTGGTCGACGCCCGCGACCTCGCGCATGTGGTCGAGGTGGTCGGCGACGGTGGAGACGGTCGCGATCGGGCGGGGGTTCGCCTCCTCGAAGGCGCGGTGGAGGGCCATCGCCTCGGGGGTCGTGTCGAGGTGGTGGAAACCGTGGGCGCGCAGATGGTCGTCCGCCGCCGCCGTCCAGTCGACCGCCGCCTGGAGGACGAACTTCGGGACGAACGTCACCATCGCCATGCCGCCGTTCGCGGGGAGGCGTTCGAGGACGTCGTCCGGGATGTTGCGGGGGTGGTCGCAGACCGCGCGGGCGGAGGAGTGCGAGAAGATCACCGGCGCGGACGACGTGTCGAGGGCCGCCCTCATCGTCGTCGGCGCGACGTGGGAGAGGTCGACGAGCATGCCGAGCCGGTTCATCTCGCGGACGACCTCGCGGCCGAACTCCGTGAGCCCGCCGACGTTCGGGACGTCCGTCGCGGAGTCGGCCCACGGGATGTTGTCGTTGTGGGTGAGCGTCATGTAGCGGACGCCGAGGGCGTACAGCCCCCGGAGCGTGCCGAGGGAGCAGGCGATGGAGTGGCCGCCCTCGGCGCCCATCAGCGACGCGATACGGCCCTCCGCGCGCGCCGCCTCCATGTCGGCCGCGCCGAACGCGGCCCGCAGGTCGCGGGGTGCCGCTCGATCAGCCGCCGTACGCAGTCGATCTGCTCCAGCGTCGCCCGCACGGCGTCCGGCAGGTCGGACCGCACGTACACGGACCAGTACTGCGCCCCCACCCCGCCCTCCCGCAGCCTCGGCAGGTCGGTGTGCAGATGCCCGTCCTGCCGCACGGCGATGTCCCGCGCACCGAGGTCGTAGTGCACCTGCTCACGCAGCGCCCAGGGGAGGTCGTTGTGCCCGTCGACGACGGGGAACTCGGCGAGGAGCTCCCGGACCCGCTCGGCGCCGCTCACTTTCCGAACCCGAACGACTCCTTGGCCCCCTCGACCTTGGCCCGCAGGCGCTTGCCCTTCTCGGTGGCCTGGTCGTTGAGGTCCTGCTGGAAGTCCTTCATCCGTCCGAGGAGTTCCTCGTCGTGGGAGGCGAGGATCCGTGCGGCCAGCAGACCCGCGTTGCGCGCGCCGCCGACGGAGACGGTCGCGACGGGGACACCGGCCGGCATCTGGACGATGGACAGCAGCGAGTCCATGCCGTCCAGGTACTTCAGGGGTACGGGTACCCCGATGACCGGCAGCGGTGTGACGGACGCGAGCATCCCGGGGAGGTGCGCCGCTCCCCCGGCCCCGGCGATGATCACCTTCAGGCCCCGCTCCGCCGCGCGCTCCCCGTACGCGATCATTTCGTGCGGCATCCGGTGCGCCGAGACGACGTCCACCTCGTACGCGACCTCGAACTCGTCGAGCGCCTGCGCCGCCGCCTCCATGACGGGCCAGTCGGAATCGGATCCCATGACGATGCCTACGACGACGGGACTCATTCGGTGATGGTTCCTCTCAAATAGCCAGCCGCGTGGTGGGCGCGGTCGAGGGTGTCGGTGAGGTCGGTGCCGTAGGTGTTGACGTGGCCTACCTTGCGGCCGGGCTTCACGTCCTTGCCGTACATGTGGATCTTGAGCTGGGGGTCGCGGGCCATGCAGTGCAGGTACGCGGAGTACATGTCGGGGTAGTCGCCGCCGAGGACGTTGGCCATGACGGTCCAGGGCGCGCGGGGGCGCGGGTCGCCGAGGGGGAGGTCCAGGACCGCGCGGACGTGGTTGGCGAACTGGGACGTCATCGCGCCGTCCTGCGTCCAGTGGCCGGAGTTGTGGGGGCGCATCGCGAGTTCGTTGACGAGGATGCGGCCGTCGCGGGTCTCGAAGAGTTCGACGGCGAGGTGGCCGACGACGCCGAGCTCCTTGGCGATCGTCAGGGCCATCTCCTCGGCGGCCAGCGCCAGCTCCTCGTCGAGGTCGGGGGCCGGGGCGATGACGGTGTCGCAGACGCCGTTCACCTGCCGGGACTCGACGACGGGGTAGGCGACGGCCTGCCCGTGCGGGGAGCGGACGACGTTGGCGGCCAGCTCGCGGACGTAGTCGACCTTCTCCTCGGCGAGGACGGGGACGCCGGCGCGGAAGGGGTCGTCCGCGTCGTCGGGGCCGTCGACGACCCACACGCCCTTGCCGTCGTAGCCGCCCCGGACGGTCTTGAGTACTACGGGGAAACCCGCACCCTCGGCGGCGAACGCGGCGACGTCCGCCGGGTCGCTCACGATGCGGTGCCTCGGGCAGGGCACGCCGATCGCCGTGAGCCTGGCCCGCATCACGCCCTTGTCCTGCGCGTGCACGAGCGCGTCAGGGCCGGGGCGGACGGGGATGCCGTCGGCCTCCAGGGCGCGGAGGTGCTCCGTGGGCACGTGTTCGTGGTCGAACGTGATCACGTCGCAGCCCCTCGCGAACGCGCGCAGCGTGTCCAGGTCGCGGTAGTCGCCGATGACGACGTCGCTCACCACCTGGGCCGCCGAGTCCTGAGGGGTGTCACTGAGAAGCTTGAACCTGATGCCCAACGGGATGCCCGCTTCGTGCGTCATACGCGCGAGCTGGCCACCGCCGACCATGCCGACTACCGGGAACGTCACACCCACAGGGTATCGGCCACGCCGGCCGGCCCGTCCGCCGCGCCTCTTAACTCCGGTTTCCCTCGCTCATACCCGCAGTTTCCCCACTGCTTCCCGAGCCGTTTCCAACCCGTGAGGCCGACCACAGGAAACCTCCATCGAGGGTGGTTAGCATGGCTGGGTTGACGAAAACGGCGACGAAACCGACCCGGACGGGGGCTTGTACGAGCATGGAACACGGTTCCACGGGGCATGCTTCCGGATTGCGCCGCATCGTGCGCGAGGTGGCGAAGTTCGGGGCGGTGGGCGGGGCCGGGGTGCTGGTCAACCTCGCGGTCTTCAATCTCGTCCGGCACGGGACGGAGTTGCAGGTCGTCCGCGCGAGCGTGATCGCCACGGCCGTCTCCATCGTCTTCAACTACATCGGGTTCCGGTACTTCACCTACCGTGACCGCGACAAGAGCGGGCGGACGAAGGAACTGACCCTCTTCATGTTCTTCTCGGCGATCGGGATGGTCATCGAGAACGGGGTCCTCTACGTCGCCACGTACGCGTTCCACTGGGACAGCCCGCTCCAGAGCAACATCTTCAAGTTCCTCGGGATCGGGATCGCGACGCTGTTCCGGTTCTGGTCGTACCGGACGTGGGTGTTCAAGACGGTGGAGGAAGAGGCGGTGGCGGGGGCCGAGGCGATTCTGGAGCAGCGGACGGCTTCGCGGGTGGGTGAGCGGGCGTAGTCGGCCGGGTGCGGGGTGGGTGGGCGGTTTTGCGCAGTTCCCCGCGCCCCTATTCGCGCAGTTCCGCGCGCCCCTGATGCGCAGTTCCTCGCGCCCCTGAAGGCGGCCCCTCACCTCACCGTCGGCTCGTCCGCCTCCGGCTCCTTGTGCAGCGGTGCCGTCCGCGACAGGAACAACCCGAACACCGGCGGCTGCGTCTGGAGCATCTCCAGGCGCCCGCCGTCCGCCTCCGCCAGATCCCGGGCCACCGCCAACCCGATCCCCGTCGAGTTGCGCCCACTGATCGCCCGCTCGAAGATGCGCGCCCCCAGATCCCCCGGCACCCCCGGCCCCTCGTCCGTCACCTCGATGACCGACTGGTTCCCGGTGACGCGCGTGCGGAGCGCGACGGTGCCGCCGCCGTGCATGAGGGAGTTCTCGATGAGGGCGGCGAGGACCTGGGCGACGGCGCCGGGGGTGCCGACGGCCTGGAGGTGGCGCTTGCCGGAGCTGACGATGGCGCGGCCGGCGGAGCGGTAGGCGGGGCGCCACTCCGCGAGCTGCTGCTGGATGACCTCGTCGAGGTCGAAGGAGACGGCGTTGCCGGTGCGGGGGTCGCGGGAGTTCGTGAGGAGCCGCTCGACGACGTCCGTGAGCCGCTCGACCTGCGTCAATGCGACGTTCGCCTCCTCCTTCACCGTCTCCAGGTCGTCGGTGAGGGTGATCTCCTCAAGCCGCATCGACAGCGCCGTCAGCGGCGTCCGCAGCTGGTGGGACGCGTCGGCCGCGAGTCGCCGCTCGGCGGTCAGCATGCGGCCGATCCGCTCGGCGGAGGAGTCCAGGACGTCCGCGACCCGGTCCAGCTCGGGGACGCCGTACCGCTTGTGGCGGGGGCGGGGGTCGCCGGAGCCGAGGCGTTCGGCGGTCTCGGCGAGGTCGGTCAGCGGGGAGGCCAGCTTGTTGGCCTGGCGGACGGCGAGGAGGACGGCGGCGACGACGGCCAGCAGCGCGACGAGGCCGATGATCAGCAGCGTCCGGCCGACCTCCCGGGTCACCGCCGACTTCGGCTCCTCGACCCGGACGGTCTCCCCGCTCTCCCCCCGCTCCTGCGCGTGGATGACGTCGCCCTCGGGCTTCTTCCCGATCTCGATCGTCGGCCGCCCCGGGATCCGGATCACCGCGTACCGGTCCTGCGTCACCTGATCCCGCAATATCTCAGCGGTCACGTCCTCCGACCCGAGCAGCCGGCTGTCCACGATCCCCACGAGCCGCACAGCCTCGGAGTCGACCCGCTCCTGGGCGCTGTTGCTGATGGTGCGGCTCTCGACGATGACGAGGGAGACGCCGAAGACGGCGATGACGACGAGGACGACGGCGAGGGTGGACTGGATGAGGCGACGACGCACGGTGTTACTCCGACGGATGTTTTCGAGGCCGCCCCTGTGGTGCGACGCGCGTAGTGTCTAGCTCTTCTCGAACCTGAAGCCGACGCCTCGCACAGTGGCGATGTACCGGGGGTTCGCCGCGTCGTCACCCAGCTTCTTGCGCAGCCAGGAAATGTGCATGTCCAGCGTCTTGGTGGACGACCACCACGTCGTGTCCCAGACTTCCCGCATCAGCTGGTCCCGGGTGACCACCCGCCCGGCGTCCCGCACGAGCACCCGCAGCAGGTCGAACTCCTTCGCGGTGAGCTGGAGCTCCTCGTCCCCCATCCACGCCCGGTGGGACTCGACGTCGATCCGCACCCCGTGCGTGGCCGGCGGCTGCGCCGGCTCGGCGGCACCGCGCCGCAGCAGCGCCCGCACGCGCGCGAGCAGCTCGGCCAGCCGGAACGGCTTGGTGACGTAGTCGTCGGCGCCCGCGTCGAGCCCCACGACGGTGTCGACCTCGTCCGCGCGGGCGGTGAGGATGAGGATCGGCACGGTGTGGCCCTCGGAGCGCAGCCGTCGCGCCACTTCGAGTCCGTCCATACCGGGGAGTCCGAGATCGAGCACGACCAGGTCGATCCCGCCCTGCATCCCGGCGTCGAGCGCGGTCGGTCCGTCCTCCCGCACCTCGACCTCGTAGCCTTCCCGGCGGAGGGCTCGGGCCAGGGGTTCCGAGATGGACGCGTCGTCCTCGGCTAGCAGTACTCGGGTCATGAAGCTGATGGTAGTCCGCACGGGACGTGGCCAGGGGTGTGATCGCCCTGACTGTTTCTTACCAAGGGGCAAGGAGGGGCGTACCGGGCGCACGGCGGGTTCACGGAATTGGTCCGGACCTTGTGATCCGCGCCTCAAACGCTTCCGTTTCGCCCCCTACTCTGCCGTAAAGTGGCCAAACGCCTGATGCACTGCGGGGACCTTCGGCGAAGAAGCCGGGGGTCCTTTTTCATGTGCGGCGGCGTAAGCGACCCGTAAACAGCAAGGATCGATCCATCATGGCGTCCAGCCTGACGAAGGACTCGGCCCGTCGGGACATCCCTGGCCCCGAGCAGACCTTCTTCGGCCACCCGCGCGGTCTGGCCACGCTCTTCCTGACGGAGATGTGGGAGAGGTTCTCCTACTACGGCATGCGGGCACTGCTGCCGCTGTACCTGGTGGCGCCGGGCGGTATGCACCTGAGCGCGGGGACGGCGACGGCGATCTACTCCGTGTACGTCTCCCTGGTGTACCTGCTCGCGCTGCCCGGCGGCTGGTTCGCGGACCGGGTGCTCGGCCCGCGCAGGACCGTCGCCAGTGCCGGTCTGATCATCATGATCGGCCACCTCTGCCTCGCGATCCCGTTCTCCGGCTCCTTCTACGCCGGTCTCGGTCTCGTCGCGCTCGGCTCCGGTCTGCTGAAGGCCAACATCTCGACGATGGTCGGCCACCTCTACGACGGTCCGGACGACCCGCGCCGGGACGGCGGCTTCACGCTCTTCTACATCGGCATCAACCTGGGCGCGTTCGCCGCGCCGCTGGTGATCGGCACGATCGGGCAGAACGTCGACTGGCACATCGGGTTCGCGCTGGCCGCCGTCGGCATGGCGCTGGGCCTCGGCCAGTTCCTGCTGGGTACGCGCCACCTGAGCGAGCGCAGCGACGTCGTCCCGACCCCGCTGTCCGCCGCCGAGAAGTCGGCCACGCTCCGCAAGGGCCTGATCTGGCTCGCCGTCGCCGCGGTGTTCTACGGCGTCGTCGGCTTCACCGGGCACTTCACGCTGAACTGGGCGCTGATCCCGCTGACGGTGATCGGGCTGATCGTGCCGGTCCTCGTGATCGGGCGGATCAAGCGGGACAAGGACCTGGACGCGACCGAGCAGTCGAAGATGTCGGCGTACGTGTGGTTCTTCATCGCCGCCGCCGTCTTCTGGATGATCTACGACCAGGGCGGTTCGACGCTGTCGCTGTTCGCCGAGGGCAAGGCCGACAACACGGTCTTCGGCTGGGAGTTCCCGGTCTCCTGGTACCAGTCGGTCAACCCCGTGATGATCATGGCGCTCGCGCCGGTCTTCGCGTGGCTGTGGCTGTGGCTGAACCGGCGCGGGCAGGAGCCGAGCACGATCGTGAAGTTCGCGACGGGTCTCGTGCTGATCGGCGCCTCGTTCTTCCTCTTCCTCGCGCCCCTCTCCATCGCCGAGGGCGGACACAAGGCCGCCGCCCTCTGGATCGCCGGCATCTACTTCGTCCAGACCCTGGGCGAACTGACCCTCTCCCCCGTCGGCCTCTCCGTCACGACGAAGATGGCTCCCGCCAAGTACGCCTCCCAGATGATGGGCGTCTGGTTCCTCGCGGTGACCGCGGGCGACTCGGTGACGGCCCTGCTGTCCAACCCGGCTGTGGGTGGGGTGGACCTGGACAGGATGGGGTTCGTGGCGCTGGAGGCCGTGCTCGCGGTGATCGCGGGTGGGGCGGTGTGGATGTATCGGCGGAAGGTGAACTCCCTTATGGGGGACGTCAACTGACGTTGTGCGTGCTCGGCCCCTGCGTTCTTCGCGTTCTTCGCGTTCTTCGCAGGGGCCGTTGCCGTTTACGGGGGCCGTTGCCGTTCCCCTTCCTTCCTCAAGCCCTCAGGCGTACCTTGACGCACCAAATCTGATGGAGCGTCAGGGGTGAGTGGTCGTGGGCAAGCGGAAGCGGAGTGTCGTGCTCGCGTCGGGCGCGGTCCTGGTCGGGGTGGGGGTGCTGGGGGTCGCGCCGGTGGCGCGGGCGGACGTCGTCCAGGTCAACTACACCTGTAAGACGCCCATCGGGGTCAAGAGCGCGGTGTCGCCGATCGACGTCAAGGGCGAGAAGAGTGGGGGCGGTTACCGGATCACGATGTCCTGGCAGAAGGGGGTGTCGTCGAGTCCGGCCGAGTTGGGGGCCGGGACGATCAAACCCCGGGCGACGGTGAAGATCGGGGGTGCCGACAGTGGGACGCTCACCGTCACCGGTGCCCCGAATTCGGCCGCCATTCCGGCCAACACCCCTATAAAGATCAGCGACTTGAGCGGGATGTACACGCCGAAGAAGTCCGGCAAGGTCACGTTCACGCCCGACGTCCTGACGATCATCGCGCTCGGTACGACGACGACCTGTACGCCGACCAACTCGCCGGGTCCCGGGCTCACGTTGGACGTGACGGCGGCGGGCGGGGGTGGGGGTGGGGGTGACGAGCCTCCGGCCCAGTTGCCGCAGACCGGCCCCGAGGACTCGTTCACCGCACTCGCCACCTTCGGCGGGACGGTGCTGCTCCTCGGCGCGGCCGGCGCTCTGTGGCTGAACCGCCGTGCTCGTTAGGAGAGTTGCCGCGCTGCTCGCCGCCCTCGCGCTGTGTCTGACGGTGCCGGGGGCGGCGGGAGCCGTGTCCGGGCCGACCGTCCAGTTGGGGAAGTCCGAGGCGGGCAAGGGGAGTTCGATCGGCGTCAGCGGTGCGGGGTGGCCCGCGAACACGCTGCTGACGTTGCTGCTGTGCGGCCAGTCCAGCCCTTCACGTGGTGTCATCGGCGGCACCAACTCCTGCGCCAACGCGGACGGCCGTGCCGTCACGACCGACGCGCAGGGCAGGTTCAGCCGCCAACTCCCTGTCGTGGGGCCCCCGGTGCCCTGCCCCTGCGTCGTGCACGTCGCGACGGCGACCGGCGAGAAGGCTCAGGCCGACGCCGCGCTGAAGGTCGCCGGACATGAGGAGAAGGCGCTGCCCGAGGCGACCGGCATCGGGGAGCTGCGTGTCCTGAACACTCCTCGACTCACCGGCTCCAGCGGCCTGTTGACCTGGTTCGGCGCACCGCCCGCCCGCAAGTTCGTCGTGACGGTCGGCAACGCCGGCACCACCTCCGTCACCAACCCCGTCTTCCAAGTCGGCACCGCCCACAGCGTGTTCGCTCCCGAGTGGGACGACCACCAGTGGGACGGCACCCTCGCGCCCGGCCAACGCGCGCAACTGGAGCTGCCGTTCGAGCTGGCCACCGGCGCACACGGCGACTACACGGTCTCCCTGAGGTACGGCGGCAAGACCCTCGCCGACCACGACTGGGACGTCGGCCGCCCCTGGGGCGTCGTCCTCTTCTGGGCCCTCGTCGCCGTCGTCGTCCCCTCGGCCCTGTTCCGCATCGGCATGGCGATCGTCGACCGGCTCCGCGCCCGCCCGCGCGAGCCTGAGCGGCCGCCCCCCACTCAGACCCTGCCCTGGTTCACCCCGGACACGCAGGGCCACCTCTCCCCACCGCACGAGCCCCAGCCGAAAGGGAATTAAGTGAGAGCCACCAGGAGAACGGCCGGTGCCGTGATCGCGGTCGGGACGAGTGTCCTACTGGGCTTCGCGGCCGTGCCCGCTGTCGCCGCCGAGGTGTCGTACGCGACGCACTGCGTCCCCCCGGCCGGGATCGACCCCGTCGACGGAACCACGAAAGTCCAGGTCACCGCGCCCGCCACCGCGAAGGTCGGGGACACCGTGGACGTCGTCTGGAAGTTCGTCCAGGCCGCGTCCAAGAATCCGAACATCATCGATCTGCCCGCCGACTCGGTATTGCCGACAGGGACGTTGAAGGCGTCCGGGGCGCAGAGCGGGGACGTGCCGATGGAGGGGACGCGGAAGAATCCGGCGATTCCCAAGGGCGCGGAGATGGTGCTGTCGGACATGAAGGGGTCGTTGAAGCTGACGGCGGCGGGGGAGGTGAAGCTGACGCCGGACAAGTACGTCGTGGACGCGTTCGGGACGAAGACGAACTGTGCGCCGACGCAGGCGGTGGTGCCGTCGGCGACGATCACGGTGACGGGCGGGTCGTCCAACTCGCCGAGCTCCAGTCCGAGTTCGTCGCCCTCCTCTTCGCAGAGCCCTTCGTCGTCTCCCTCGCCGTCGCCCTCTCCCTCGCCCTCCGACCAGCAGACCGACTTCACCGGCAAGGTCGTCGACGTCCCCTACACCTGCCAGTCACCCCTGGGCGAGAAGAAGGCGACCTCTCCCGTCCAGATCAACGCCACCAAGAACGGCGGGAGTTACGCCCTCACCGTCCAGTTCAAGAAATCGGTGATGAACTCTCCCGCCGAGATCCCGGCCGGTTCCGTCAAACCCTCCATGGAAGTGAAGCTCGGCGGCGCGGACTCGGGCACGGTCCATGTCGAAGGCCCCCTGAACTCCGGGCCCATCAAGACCGGCGACCCGATCCAGATCCCCGACCTGAAGGGCACCTACAAGCCGGGCGCAACCGGTGAATCGACCCTGTCACCAGGGGAGTTGCTCATCGAGGCCCTCGGCACGAAGACCGTGTGCAAGCCGGACCGGAGCCTGGTGTCGCTCACCCTGACGACCGAGAAGCAGGAGGGCGGGGCGTCGGGAGGGTCGTCCACCAGCGGCGGGTCCACCACTGGCGGCGGGTCCAGCAGCACGAGCGGCGGGCTCGCAAACACCGGGGCCGGGGATCACGGGGCGCTGAAGGCGTTGGGGTTGGTCGCCGGGACCGCGATTCTGTTGGGGGGTGCGGTGTTCACGTTCATGCCGGGGCGTAGGAGTCGGTAGGGCACGGTGCGCTACACGCCTCGTAGCCCGATCGCGACAAGGGCACGCACGGCTTCGGCGCGCGAGCAGGCGTTCCGGTCGGCGTAGGAGTCCACCGCGTCAAGCAGTTCGCCCAGCCGCACCTGTACGCGGCCACCGATCTCCGGGCGCCCCGGTCCGCGCTCGGGCGGTGGGTCGTGCAGCCAGTACCGGATGGCCTGCTCGTGGCCATGGCGAGTGAGCCAGGCCAGGGCCTGATCGCCGGTCAGGAACCGGTACCGGTCTTCGACGGCGTGCCGGGTACCGGTTTCGGGTGGGATCACGTGGGACTCCAGCACCCAGCGGTGCCCTCCGGTGCGCAGGAGGGTGTTTCGTGTGGCCCGGACGGCTCCGGCCTTCCTCGAATTGCGGCGACGCTCGAACTCCTCGTCCGAGATCGCGTCCGCCTCAGGGTGCGAGGTGATGTCGTCGGGATCGAACCGTCCGTCGATCTCTCTTCGGTCACCGTCGTACCGATATACCGGCGTCCGCGTCATATACACCCCTGAAATAAGCGGCATTGTTTAATGTGAAAGAGCGCGGCCTCCCGAAGGTCGGGTTCGGGAGGCCGCACCGTCACCTGGGCGACGCGATTTTCAGTTGCCGCGCGTCAGCACGACCTGATGCCGTCGAAGCGCATCCAGGAGTGTGCTCTCTTTCGGGTCCACAACTCGCCGGGGTGAATGGTGAAGCATTCGCTGTCAGAGCCGTACGCCCACGCGAACTTGATCCGGTAACTGCTCCCGCACTCGCTGTCGGCGCACCACGCGTCGATGCGCTGCGGCGGGGCCGCGAGTACGCCTGTGTCACCCATACTCAGCGCCGCGACAGCGACGGCGAGTGCCAATCCTCGTTTCATGGAACGCAACTGCGCCTCCTTGCCATGGAGTTGTTGAGGGGTATTACCGTGGCCACGCCAGGCGTGCGCGAAAGTCGTGTAAATGAGTTCACGCGAGGACCGAAAGGCAGAATTCGGCCTTCCGGAGGAAGGATTACACCGTGCTCTTTCCCGGTTTTCGCGGCCATTGCGTCGGCCGCCGCGAGCCGGGGTGTCGGCCAGGGCGACTCTGGTGCGCAATTCGGCTGGTCAGGTGGCTAGTTGGGTGTAGAGGCGTGTGAGTCGGGTGGTGTTTCTGGGACGTGGTGCCGGGTCGTTCCAGTAGGCGTCGAGTCG
>NZ_JBTYMC010000111.1:0-19677 GCF_054880855.1 Streptomyces sp. S6
AACGCGCTGATCGACGCCGCCGAGTCCGGCAAGCAGGTGCTGGTCCTCGTCGAGATCAAGGCCCGGTTCGACGAGCACGCCAACATCAAGTGGGCGAAGAAGCTGGAGGAGACGGCGCCGTCGAGCGCGACGCCCTGCGGCCCGGCCTCGCGGATCCACAGCGGCAGGCCGTGCCGGTAGGCGGCCTCCATGATCGGATCCTGGGCGATCTCCCGCCGGACGGCCTGGAGTTCACCGTCGTCCCCCCGCTGCTCCAGCGCCGCCGCGAACTGCGCGAGCAGCGGCAGGCACCAGCGCGACTCGTGGTCCCCGAGGACCGTCGAGGCGTCCGGGTGGAACAGGACGAAGCGCAGGAAGTTGTCCTCCGGCATCGCCGTCGGATGCGGACCGACCTCGCGGAAAAGTGTCCGGAAAGCGGTGTTCGCGATGACCGTGTCCCAGCGCTGGTCGAGGACGACGGACGGAAACGCCACCGCGTCCAGCAACGCGGCGTAGTCCTGGAGGTACGCGCGGGCCTCGTGCCCCTCGGGGAAGGGCCGCGGTACGGACCGCTGCCCACCTGCCCTGTACGCCATCGGGAGGTCACCCCTCTTGCCTGATGCGGCCATCTCGCGGCGCCCCGATCCTCCGGCCCCGCACTCGTCATGTCAACTATCGTGGCATTCGACGGTGGTTGACGGCTGAAATTGGCCACAGTTGTGGCGAGACCTGGATGTGAGTTCGAAAAACCCGCTACTCTCCGGGCAGTTGACCGTGACTGCCGGTATGGATGAAGGTGACCGCCGGTCCGGGGGAGGCGGTTTCGGCCGGAGAGCCGCGGGGCGTCCGCGAGAGATGTAGGAGACCTGTTCCGTGACGGATGGCTACGAGGTTGCGGGCGACCCGGCGACGGCTTCGCTGCCGGCGCTCGTCGCCCGTGTCACCGCGCTCGCCGGCCGGCTCGGTGTGCCGTCCGCGCAGGTCTTCGACGTCCCCCGGCTGTCGGTGTCGTCCGGCGTGCCCGAATCCGTCGTCAAGGCGCTGCTGAGCGGACGTCCGGCCGGGGAGCCCGACGTCCAGGCCCGGTTCCTCCAGCGGCTCGGGCTGCTGCGGCGCACCCGCCTCAAGCCGAACGGCCGCAAGTACACCCAGCAGGAGATCGCCGACGGCGCGGGGATGTCCCGGCAGCAGGCGGGCGCGCTGATCAACGGCGACCGGCGGCCCACCATGGAGCACTGCGACGCCATCCAGCGGTTCTTCCGCGTCCACGCGGGCTTTCTGACGGCGGACGACCCCGAGGCGATCACCAGCGTCCTGCTCCACACCGAGCAGGAGCTTCTCCAGCAGCTCGCCGCGCGGGAGGCGGCGTCCGCGGCGGACCCCCTGGAGCGGCTCCTCCAGGACCACGGCGTGCGCGGGATCGCCTGGCGGGCCGCCCAACTCCCCACCGACCAGCACCGCGACAAGGTCGCCGAGTGGCTGGACATGCTCCTGGAGAGCGTCAAGCGGCCCGAGTCGTGAACGAGCGGAGGGCGGTGGGCATGAGCAGGCGGATGCGGCGGCTGTGCGGCGAACTCGTCGAGGGGCTCACCCTCGACGTACCCGCCGCGCCCCAGGAGCTGTACGCGGGGCTGTGCGCCGGGATGAGCAGACGGCGCGGGCGGCCCGTGCACTTCCGTACGGCCGCGTTCCCGGTGGGGACCGCGAGCGGGCTGTGGCTGGACATGGCCGATCAGGACCTCGTCGTGATCGAGGAACGGACCGCGCCCGATCATCAACTGGTCATCCTCGGACACGAGCTGTGGCACATGACCGCCGGGCACCACGGCCATCACGTCGACGGTGCCGTCGTCGCCGCGCGGCTGCTGTGCGACGGCGCCGACCTCCAGGAGACGGTCCGCGCGGTCGCCGCGCGCACGCGGTTCGACGAGGCGGACGAGCGGGAGGCGGAGACGTTCGGGCTGCTGCTGGCCAGCCGCTGCCGGAGCCTGCTGGCGGGCGGCCCGGAGAAGGGGCAGCGCGACCGGCTCGCGGGGCGGATCGAGGCGTCGCTCGGGTATCTGCGGCAGGACGCGAAGTAGAGTCCCGCCAGACACGCGTACCGCTGCCGCAGGGCCCCAAAAACGGGGTCCTGGGCCTCTTTTGGCGGGCTTCCGGAGACCTGCCGTGCGCTATGCAGGTGAACCGGAGCGCATCGCAACGGGGTTGAGGGCGATTGTCAGTGGCGGGGGGCAAGCTGGAGGGTACGCCGTCGCCGATCAGGGGAGAGCCGCCCGATGCCCACCGCCGCCGTACTGACCGACCGTGAACGTGCCGCCGTCCAGGCGTACTTGAGGCTGCTGAACACCGTCGCCGCCGCGTACGACGGGGAGGTGCGCGTCGTCCCCGCGTCGGTGCTGGCCGAGGCGGAGCAGGCACTCGGCGAGGCGGGCCTCACCGGCAACGAGGAGGAGTTCTTCCGGCTCGTACGGGGGTGGTGCCCCTGAGCTTCACAGGGGCACCGGACCTCGAAGACGCCGGACCTCGCGAGGCGCCGGCCCCCGAAGACGCCGAGCCTCAAGAACCGCCGGACCGCGCAGGGCGCCGGTCCCCGAGGACTCCGCCCCCGTGAGACGCCGGACCTCGCGCGACGCCGACCCCCAGAGGCACCGGACCTCGGAGAGCCCCGCCCCACAAGAGACACCGGACCTCGCGGGGCGTCGGCCCCCGAAGACGCCGAGCCTCAAGAACCTCCGGACCGCGCAGGGCGCCGGTCCCCGAGGACTCCGCCCCCGTGAGACGTCGGACCTCGCGGGGCGCCGGGCGTCGGAGTGTGCCCGAGGCCCGGAGGGCGTCGCCGGATCAGGCGGTCCGCGGCACCGTGATCGCCGTCGCCAGCACCCCGTCCCGCACGGTCCAGTACCCCTCGAACCGCCCGACCTCCCGCCCGTCGACCACCGGCCCCGGTACGAGGAGGGTCGCCGAGAGGGTGCCGAAGGCGTCGTCGGACGGGGTGAGGACGATGTCCGCCTCGGCGAAGTCCAGCCACTTGCCGGTCAGCGGGAACCACGCCTTGTAGACGGACTCCTTGGCGCTGAACAGCAGCCGGTCCCAGTGGATGCCGGGGTGGGCGGCGGTGAGCGCGGCGAGCCGCTCCTCCTCGGCGGGCAGCGCGATCGCGGACTGCACGCCCTCCGGCAGCCGGTCGTGGGGCTCCGCGTCGATCCCGAGGGAGGCGAGGTCGCCCTCGCGGACCAGCGCCGCCGCACAGTACCCGGCGCAGTGCGTCATGCTGCCGCGCAGCCCCTCGGGCCAGCCGGGAGCGCCGCGCTCGCCGGGCAGGATCGGCTGCGGGGCGACCCCGAGCTTCTCCATCGCCTGCCGCGCGCAGGCCCGCACGGTGGCGAACTCGCGACGCCGCTTGTCGACGGCCCGCGTGATCACCGCGAGCTCCTCGGGGAACAGCCCCGCCTCGGCGCCCGGATCGGCGGCAGCCGGCCCGAACGCCTCCACCGCCACCACCGACGCCGGCAGCAACCGCTCGATCACGCGCCCTCTCCCTTCACGAACAGCAACCGCCCGCTCACTGGCTCTCTCCTTGCACGGGCAGCGAGCCGACTCACTGCCCCTCCGGCCGCACGGACGGCGATCCGACTCACTGCCCTTCCCGCCGCCCGGCCACCGGACCCGCCGCTCACCGGCCCTCGCCCCGCACCGACGGCACCCCCGCTCACTTCGCCCCACCCGGCACCGGAAGGATCACCCGCGGGCGCCCCGGTGAGCCCTGGCGCTTCTTCCACTCGCGGGGGTAGCCCACCGAGACCTCCTCGAAGCGGACGCCCTCGTGCCAGGTCGTGCGGGGGATGTGGAGGTGGCCGTAGACCATGGCGGCCACCGGGAAGCGGCGGTGCCAGTCGGCCGTCAGCGTCGTCCCGCACCACATCGCGAACTCGGGGTACCACAGGACCTCGGTGGGGTGCCGGTCCAGCGGGTAGTGGTTGACGAACACGACGGGCAGGCCGGGCGGCAGCTCCCGCTCCAGGCGCTCCAGCGTCTGCTCCACCCGCGCCCGGCACCACGCCTCGCGGGTGGGGTAGGGGTCGGGGTGCAGGAGGTACTCGTCGTTGCAGACGACGCCCGTGCCGTGCGCGTACTCCAGCCCCGCCTCCTTCGTCGCGCTGCCGGCGGGCAGGAACGAGTAGTCGTACAGGAGGAACAGCGGGACGACCACCACGGGGCCGCCGGGGCCCTCCCAGACGGGGTAGGGGTCCTCGGGAGTGACGACACCGAGGTCGCGGCAGACGGAGACGAGGTGTTCGTAGCGCTCGACGCCGCGCAGCGTCACCGGATCGGAGGGGTGCGTCCACAGCTCGTGGTTGCCCGGCACCCAGACGACCTTGCGGAAGCGGCTCGCGAGGGTCTTGAGGGTCCAGCGGATGTCCGCGACGTTCTCGGAGACGTCGCCCGCGACGAGCAGCCAGTCGTCCTCGGTGTCCGGGTGCAACTCCTCCACCAGGGCCCGGTTCTCGGGGTATCCGATGTGCAGGTCACTGATGGCCAGCAGTCGTCCGGCACCCCCGGCCGTCGTCGTCACCGCACGTCCCCGTCTCCACTGAGTCTCTCGAATCCGGAAGTCTCTCGACATCCGGCACATTCCAAGGTCACCACGACAACACATCCCGCGTCCCACGACAAGGTGGCCCTCCCCACAGCGGACACCCGGCAGTCACCACCCGGGAATCCGTAACACGCGTGTTGCACGCGAGACTCCTCCCAGGCCGTATGATCGCCCCAACACCACCGCCATGAACTTCCCTTCGCGCAGGGCGGTTTGGTGTCCCCTCCTCATCCCTTGCCCGGGCCGGGCCCGCTTCGCCCTGCCCGCGACCCCTGAAAGGCGGCCTCGCATGGTCTCTCGCGTACGCGTCTGGCTCAACCGCACGTACGCGGAGAACGTCTTCTTCATGGATCAGCTGCGGAGAAATCCCAGCGACCGCGCCGTGGAGATCCATGCGACGCACGGCGACGCCGACTCCCCCGTCCTGGCCGCCGCCGACACCGCCGACCTGGAGCCCGAGGGCCTCTCCCCCGCCGCCTATGTCGAGTTCGCGCTCGACCAGTGCGCGCGCCGCTCCATCGACGTGTTCGTGCCGCGCCTGCACCAGTCGGCGATCGTCGAGCACCGCGCCGACTTCGAGGCCGTCGGCACCGCGCTGCTCGCGCCGACCCCGCAGGCCGTCGCCGTCTTCGAGGACAAGATCGTCGCGTACGAAGCCGTACAGGCCATCGGCGTCGGTGTGCCGCCGTGGTTCCGGGTCCGTGACGCCGAGCAACTCGTCGCCGCTGTCGACGCGTTGGAGGCCGACGGCCACAAGGCGTGCTTCAAGCCGGCGTCCGGTGCGGGCGGGGTGGGTTTCCGTGTCGTCACCCGCACCCCCTTCTCCCTCACGCACCTCAGCGGATTCCCCTCGCCCTACGTGCCGTTGGACATGGTGACGGCGGCGCTGGAGGAGGCCGACGAGGAGGTCGACTGGATCGTCATGCCGCGCCTTGAGCAGCCCGAGGTGTCGGTGGACTGCCTCACCGGCCCCGACAACCTGCTCCGGATGGCGATCGGGCGCACGAAGAACGGGCGCCGGCGCGGGTTCACGCAGGACAAGCGGTGGCTGGAGCCGGCGCAGCGGATCGCCGAGGGCTTCGGGCTGCACTACCTGTCCAACATCCAGTTCCGGATGTTCGGTGACGAGCCGGTCCTCATGGACGTCAACACCCGGCCCGCCGGCGGACTGCACCAGCTGTCCCTGTGCGGCGTCAACGCCCCCTGGGCGGCTGTGCAGTTGGCGCTCGGCGAGGACCCGGGCGAGATCGCGCCGCCGTTCCTCGGGCAGGACTACACGGTCGTCTCCGGACCGCGTCCGCTGCGCCCGGTGACGCTGCCGGCGCAGCGGGTCGACGAGCCGGTGCTCGCGCCGGTGCAGGCTGCGGCGACGGCGGTGCAGAGCCGGTCCGTGGAGGCGCCGGTGGGCTCCGAGGCGGGGGCTCCCGCGTAGCGTTCATGCGTCAGCGCAGGTCACAGACGTGAGTGGCCTTGTCTCCCCCGGTCGTCGCGGCAGCCGCGAGAACTGGGGGAGATTTTTTTGTCCGGGGGTGTATCAGGGGGTGGGGCGGGTGCTCTTACTCATGTGGGCGCGCATGGGGCTCCATGGGGGAAGCACCGGCGTCTCCAGGGGGAAGCACCACAGTTCCGCGGAACTCACGGGGGACCGAACGGGGTACGGGAGGTCCGCGGAGCGATCGGGGGATCGGGTCGGTCGGCCGCTGTCACGGGGAGCGACCGACCGACCCGAACGACGTTCAGAACCGTCCGGCTCCCCGGTGCAGCTCCGTCCCGGCCCCCACGACCCGCATACTCCGCACACCGTAGATGCCCCAGTGGACGAAGATCCCCAACTTGGCGTCGGTGAACCAGAGTTGCCTGGGCACGGCTGAACTCCTCGACCGAGCTGGGGACTTGCCGGGGGGAAAGAGAGAACCCGGGGGACGGGCACCGCCGAGTGCCCGTCCCCCAGGGGTCACGCGCGCCGCAGCCGCAGTGTCAGGATCTGGAACGGCCGCAGCTCGACCGCGACCGACCCGTCCGACCCCAACTCCACGTCCTCCTGCGGCCGTTCGAGCAGGTCCGTGAGCTGCGCCCCGGCGAGCGCCACGGACGTCCGCAGCACACCCCGCGCCCGGCCGCCGCCGGACTCGTAGAGCCGGACGACGAGGTCGCCGGAGGAGTCGTCGGCGAGCTTGACGGCCTCGACGGTGACGCCCTCGCCGTCCACGGAGACGACGGGGTCGGCGGCGCCGGCCGACTCCGCGAGGCGCAGCGGCAGGTTGAGGGAGTAGCCCTCGGCGACCGCGTCGGCGATGCTCGCGCCGGGCAGCAGGGAGTAGGTGAAGCGGTGGCGGCCCTGGTCGGCGCCCGGGTCCGGGATGCGGGGGGCGCGCACGAGGCTGAGGCGGACGGTGGTCGTCGTGCCGCCGTCCTCGCGGACCGTGCGGGAGACGTCGTGGCCGTACGTCGAGTCGTTCAACACCGCGACGCCGTAACCCGGTTCGGCGAGGTGGACCCAGCGGTGGCCGGAGACCTCGAAGCGGGCCGACTCCCACGAGGTGTTGGTGTGGGTGGGCCGCTGGATGTGGCCGAAGGCGATCTCGGCGGAGGAGTGCGGCGCGCGGATGTCGATGGGGAACGCGGCCTTGAGGATCTTCTCGGCCTCGTGCCAGTCGATGTCCGTCTCGACGTCGATGCGGGAGCTGCCCGCGCGGACGGTGACCGTCTGGACGATCGTCGAGCCCTTCCCGAAGGACCGCTCGATGCGGACGGCGCCGATCAGCGGGTCCGCCTCGACGACCGCCACCGAGTCCGCGTCCAGCAGGTCGGTGTAACGGTTCTTGTAGTGCTTGTCGATGTCCCAGGCGTCCCAGTAGTTGGGCAGGTCGGTGTGCAGGCGCAGCAAGTTGCCGGGTTCGGCGAGGACTTCACGCCCGGCGCCGATGTCGTACACCGACTTCAGGGTGCCGTCCTCGGCGAACTCCACCCGTACCAGGCCGTTGTCGAGGGTCAGCCCGTCCACGGTCACCGGATTCGGGACCGCCACCGCGTCGCCCAGCGCGGCGCTGCCGTTCGCCGGGACCTCGACGTAGGCGCGGGTGCCGTCGGGGGTGCGAACGACCTCGGCGCGGTCGTAGGGGCTGGTGTTGAAGACGCGCAGGCCGCCGTGGCCGAGGGCGTCGATCGCCTCGGCGGTCAGCTCCTCCAGCTCCCCGGCGACGCGGGCGTACTCGGCCTCGGCCTCGCGGTGCACCCAGGCGATGGAGGAGCCGGGCAGGATGTCGTGGAACTGGTGGAGCAGGACCGTCTTCCACAGGCGGTCGAGCTTCTCGGCCGGGTAGGTGTACTGCGGCGCGTGCAGCGCGGCCGTCGTCGCCCACAACTCGGCCTCGCGGAGCTTGTGTTCGCTGCGCCGGTTGCCCTGCTTGGTGCGGGCCTGCGAGGTGTAGGTGGCGCGGTGCAGCTCCAGGTACAGCTCGCCGACCCAGACGGGGGCGTCGGGGTACTCGGCGCGGGCCTTGGCGAAGAACTCGTCCGGGTGCTCGATCTCGACCTTGGCGGAGCCTTCGAGGTCCTTCAACCGCCGTGCCCGCTCCATGATCTCGCGGGTGGGGCCGCCACCGCCGTCGCCCCAGCCGAAGGGCGCCAGCGAGCGGTTGGCGTTGCCCTTCTCGCGGTACTGGCGGACCGCGCGGGCCATCTCGACGCCGCTGAAGCGGGCGTTGTAGGTGTCGACGGGCGGGAAGTGGGTGAAGATGCGGGTGCCGTCGATGCCCTCCCACCAGAAGGTGTGGTGGGGGAAGGTGTTGGTCTGGTTCCAGGAGATCTTCTGGGTGAGGAACCACTCGTTGCCGGCGAGCTTGGCGAGCTGCGGATAGGCGGCGGTGTAGCCGAAGGAGTCCGGCAGCCACACACCCTTGGTCTCGATGCCGAAGTGCTCGATGAAGAACCGCTTGCCGTGGATGAGTTGACGCGCGACGGCCTCGCCGCCGGGGAGGTTGCCGTCCGCCTCGACCCACATGCCGCCGACGGGCGCCCACTGGCCCTTCTTCACGGACTCCTGGATCCGCGCCCACACCTTGGGGTAGTTGTCGCGCACCCACTCGTACTGCTGGGCCTGCGAGCAGGCGAAGACGAACTCCTCGTACTCGTCGGCCAGGGACGTCACGTTGGAGAACGTGCGGGACGTCTTGCGCTTCGTCTCGCGGATCGGCCACAGCCACGCGGAGTCGATGTGCGCGTGGCCGACGCCGGAGACGATGTGCGCGGAGGCGTTGGCGGGCTTGGCCAGCACCGGCGCCAGCACGGCGCGGACGTCGGCCGCCGAGCCCGCGACGTCGTCCAGGTCCAGGGCGTCCATCGCGCGGTCGAGGGCGTGCATGATCTCGTGGCGGCGCGGGTCGTGCTCGCTCAGCTCGACCATCAGCTCGCGCAGGACCTGCACGTCGAGGTCGAGGTGCCACACCTCCTCGTCGAGGACGGCGAGGTTCGCGTGCCGGAAGGTGTAGAGGGGCTTGGAGCCCGCGGTGAGGACGTCACCCATCGGCGTGATCTTGGAGAAGTTGTCGGCGAGGATGTCCGGGTTGGAGGCCGCCTCGACGAGGTAGTCGATCTCCTCGCCGCCGGTCGCCGGGTTCGCGACGGGGACGTACTGGTTGAGCGGGTTGACGGCCTTCAGGGGCGTGCCGTCGGGCGTGTGGACGAGGGCCTCGGCCTGGTTGCCGGGCCAGTCGCCGACGAAGCCGAGGTCGATGACCGACTCGACGCGCCGGCCCGCCCACTCGGCGGGGACGGCTGCGCGCATCCGGAACCAGGTGGTCCCCCACGGCGGCCCCCAGGGGGTGTCCATCTCGAACGGCTCGTACGTCGCGGCGGCGGCCTCCTCGAAGGACACCGGCTCTCCCGGGGCCTGCCAGGCTTCCACCGCGAAGGGGACGGTCGCCGCGTAGATCGCGGGCTTGATGCGCTGGGCGTGAAGGCGCTCGACGCGCTCCTCGATCCGCTGGCGTTCGTCATGCATGAGAGGTCTCCAGGGAGAGATACCGGAACAACCGCAGAAAGCGCTTTCTGGACGCTTCCCGCCGGGAGCTTACTTGAGGTAGCCGAGACCAGGGTGGACGGCCGTGTAGCCCTCGACCAGCCTGCGGGCGATGTTGACCGAGTCCACCAGCGGATGCAGCGCGAACGCTTTCACCGCCGTCGTACGGGAACCGGATTCGGCGGCGGCGAGGACCTCACGCTCAACAGCCTTGACGGAGCTGACCAGTCCGACCGCGTGGCCGGGCAGCGGGGCGACGGCGACCGGGTGGGCTCCGTTGGCGTCGACCAGGCAGGGCACCTCGATGACGGCGTCCGCGTCCAGCACGGAGAGGGTGTGGCGGTTGCGGACGTTGAGGATCAGGGTCGTGCGCTCGTCACGGGCGATGGCCCGCATCAGCGCGAGGGCGACCTTCTCGTACCCGCCGGAGAGGTCGTCCTCGTCACGCTCACCCGCACCTGCCGTCTCGCGGTTCTCGGCCATGTAGGTGGCCTCGCGCTCGGCGCGGGTGCGGTTCCAGGCGTCCAGGGCCCGTGCGCCGGGGGCGGCGACCTCGTCGTAGAACTGGGCCTGCTGGTCGCGCAGGAAGGCACCCCGGGTCTTCACGGCCTCCTGGTAGGAGCGGACGGCCTCGCGGTTGAAGTAGTAGTAGTGCAGGTACTCGTTGGGGATCGCGCCGAGGGAGGCGAGCCAGTCGGTGCCGAAGAGCTTGCCCTCCTCGAAGGAACCCAGCAGATCGGGGTCGGCGAGGAGGCGGGGCAGTTCGTCCCGGCCGGCGATCTTGAGGCCGCGCACCCAGCCGAGGTGGTTGAGGCCGACGTAGTCGATGTAGGCGTCGTCCGGGTTCGCGCCCAGCACGCGGGCGATGCGGCGGCCGAGGCCGACCGGGGAGTCGCAGATGCCGATGACGCGGTCGCCGAGGTGCCGGGACATCGCCTCGGTGACGAGGCCCGCCGGGTTGGTGAAATTGATGACCCAGGCGTCGGGAGCGAGCCGGGCCACGCGCCGCGCGATGTCGACGGCCACCGGGACCGTCCGCAGCCCGTAGGCGATGCCGCCCGCGCCGACCGTCTCCTGACCGAGGACCCCTTGGTCGAGGGCGACCTTCTCGTCGTTCGCCCGGCCCTCAAGTCCGCCGACGCGGATCGCGGAGAACACGAAGTCGGCGCCGGTCAGAGCGTCGTCCAGATCGGTGGTGGCGGTCACCGTCGGCGCGTCCGGCACGGTGGACGCCTGCTCGGTGAGAACACGAGTAACCGCTTTCAGCCGCCCCGCGTCCAGGTCGTGCAGGACGACCTCGGTCACCCGGCCCTCACCGCGGTCTCCGAGGAGCGCCCCGTACACGAGCGGCACCCGGAACCCGCCGCCGCCCAGAATCGTCAGTTTCACGCCTCACCCTTTCCTGCCACGACCACCTCGACGCCCGCCTCTCCCAGGGAGGAGCGGGTCGCCGCGTCGACCGGGGCGTTCGTCACCACCACGTCCAGATCTTCTGGACCACAGACCTTCGCCATGCCCGTGCCGGGGAACTTGGTCCGGTCGGCGAGCAGGACGACTCTGTCGCTCGCCTTGATCATCGCGCGTTTGACCGGGACCTCGACGACGGTCGTGTCCATCACCTGGCCGCCGGGGCGCACGCCGCTCGTGCCGAGGAAGAGCCAGTCGGCGTGCAGCTGGCGGAGGTTGTCCTCGGTGAGGAAGCCGACCAGCGAGCGGTACTCGCGGCGGACCATGCCGCCGAGGAGGACCAGCTCGATGCCCTCGTCGTCCGCCAGTTCCTCGTAGACGACGAGGTTGCTGGTGATGACGGTGAGGCGGCGGCCGTGCAGTTGCCGGGCGAGCCGGTAGGCCGTGGTGCCGATGTCGAGCAGGACCGACTGGCCCGGCTCGATCATCGCCGCCGCGCGGGCGGCTATCGCGTCCTTCTCGGCGACGCGCACCTCGGCCACCTCGGCGAAGGGCTGGTCGCCGTCCTCCGCGACCGCACCGCCGTGCACCCGGGTCAGCAGGCCGTCCTCCTCCAGCTTGACGAGGTCGCGCCGGATGGTCGCGGGACTCACGCCGAGCTGCTCGGAGAGGTCGGTGACAGCGGCCGGGCCGCCGGAGCGCAGGGCCCGGAGGATGAGTTGATGTCGTCGTTCTGCCAGCACGACACGAACAGTACTCGTCATCTTCAATCAAATCCATGCTCGTTTCTGCTCGACTATTGACCAGATCTGGATGAGGGCGCACGATTCCGTGCACCGAATGTGAACAGTTCTGACGAACGTTCCGACGAGAGGCGCCACCCCCGTGGACGACACCCCCGAAGCCCGCCCGGACGTGCTGCTGACCGGGCTGCTCTTCTACGACCTCGTCCTCACCGGCCTGGGCAAGCCCCCCACGCCCGGCGAGGAGGTCTGGACGGCCGGCATGGGCTGCGGCCCCGGCGGCATCGCGAACCTCGCGGTGGCCGCCGCCCGCTTCGGTCTGCGCACCTCGCTCGCGACGGTGTTCGGTGACGACTTCTACGGCGCGCACTGCCACGAGGTGATCGCCGGCCAGGAGGGCGTCGACCTCTCGCTCTCCCGGATCGCCGACAACTGGCCGACCCCGGTCACGGTGGCCCTCGCCCACGGCGACGACCGGGCGCTGGTCACCCACGGCCAGGAGCCCCCGTTCACGCAGGACGCGCTGATGGCCGACCCGCCCGCCGCACGCACCGCCCTGGTCCACCTGGAGGCCGAGCCCCGCGCGTGGATCGCGAAAGCCGCGGCCAACGGCACCAAGGTGTACGCGGACGTCGGCTGGGACCCCACGCAGGAGTGGTCGCCCGCCCTCCTGGAGCAGCTCGCGCTGTGCCACGCGTTCCTGCCCAACGAGACCGAGGCCATGGCCTACACCCGCACCGACAGCGCCCGCGCCGCGCTCGGCATCCTCACCGAGCTGGTACCGGTGGCCGTCGTGACACGCGGCGGCGAAGGTGCGGTGGCGGTCGACCAGGAGACCGGCGAGTACGCCGAGGTCCCCGCGCTCCCGGTGGACGTCCTGGACGCGACCGGCGCGGGCGACGTGTTCGGCGCGAGCTTCGTCGCCGCGTCCCTCGGCGGCTGGCCCCTGGAGGAGCGGCTCAAGTTCGCGGTACTGGCCGCGGGCCTCTCCGTCCAGCATCACGGCGGGGCGCTCGCTGCGCCGGGCTGGTACGGGGTGGACCAGTGGTGGCGGTCGGTGACGGATCCCGGGCTCCGGCACGCGTACGGGTTCCTGCCGGAGCGGCTGCCCGCCGACCCGGGAGGGCCGGTGAGATATGCACCGGTGACGCCACCGGCTCGGCTGGGGTGAGGGGGTGCGCCCACCGGGTCGGGTGGTTTTGGTGGGTGGGCGGCTGCGGGCCCGTGGTGGCCGTTCGCGCCCACGCGGCGGTAGCCGCAAATAGACACAGCCCCGCGCCCCTGGAAGGCGGCTGCGCCGCCATCGCCGGGCACCCGCGCTCAGACTTCCTCGGCGCCGGGTATGCGCCCACCGACTCGGGTGGTTTTGGTGGGTGGGCGACTGCGGGCTTGTTGTGGCTGGTCGCGCAGTTCCCCGCGCCCCTAGAAGGCGGCTGCGCCGCCATATCAACACCGCGCACCCAAACTCCACAAACGCCGGTTGAGTGCCCACCCACTCAGCCACCCTCTCCGGCCACCGGCCGCGAAGGAGCCGAAGGGGCGCGTCGGTGTCGAGGGCGCGGGCGCGCGGAGGCCCGAAGGGCTGAGCACGGCCGTGTCCTCGACACCGACTTAGGCGCCCCGTAGGCGAGAGAGCCAATGTCACAGCCCCGCGCGCCAGCCCAACAACCAACGCCCACAAAAAAACCAAACCCCTCAACGCAGGCCCCAACCAACCCCCACACCCCCTCCCCCTCAACGCCCCCCGAAAGGCGGTAAAAGCTGTGCAGCTCTCACGAAGAGGTCTGCTGCGCGCCGGCCTGGCCACCGGTGCCGCCGGCGCGCTCGGCGGACTGGCGTCCGGCTGCGCGGTGCCGGCCGGCTCGACCGGCAACAGCATGGTGCTGTGGTACTGGAACGGCGGCCTGAGCGAGACCGTCGTCAAGAACGCCAGGAAGCGCTACGGCCCCGGTGTCGACCTGAAGGCGATCCAGATCGGCGGGTACTACCGCTCGAAGCTGATCACCACGATGGCCGGCCGGGCCCACATCCCCGACATCGCGGGGCTCAAGGGTGAGGACATGGCCTCCTACCTGCCGAACGCGGACCAGTTCGTGGACCTGCGTACGCTCGGCGCGGACAAGCTGAAGAGCCAGTACCTGTCCTGGAAGTGGGACCAGGGAGTGGCGGACGACGGCACGATGGTCGGCTTCCCCATCGACTGCGGCCCGGTCGCGCACTTCTACCAGCCGGCGATCTTCGAGAAGGCGGGCCTGCCCCACGAACCGGCGGACGTCTCGAAGGACATCGCCACCTGGGAGCAGTTCTTCGCGGCCGGCGAGCAGTTGAAGAAACGCATCCCGGGCACGTATCTGCTCACCGACATCACCAGCGTCTTCACGATGTCGATGAGCCAGGGCACCAGGCAGTACGTCGACAAGGACAAGCACTTCATCGGCGACGAGACCCACGTGCGCACGGCGTGGGCGCGGGCGGTGGAGGCGAAGAGGCGCGGGATCGTCTCCAGCATCGTCAGCGGCACCCCGGACGCGCTGTCCGCGCAGGAGGACGGCAAGCTGCCGTCGAACCTGAACGCCTCCTGGTCGAGCAGCGACCTCAAGCAGGGCGTGCCGAAGACGGCCGGACGCTGGCGGGTGGCCGCGTGCCCCGGAGGCCCCTCGAACATCGGCGGCTCGTTCCTGGCGATCACCAAGGAGTGCCGGGAGCCGCAGAAGGCGTTCGAGATCATCACGTGGCTGCTGAACGCCGAGAACCAGGCGCAGGGGTTCGTGGACGCGGGGCTGTTCCCGTCCACACCGGCGTCGTACGGCATGAAGAAGCTCACCGAGCCCGACCCGTTCTTCGGGGGGCAGGTGACCATGGACGTCTTCGGGCCGGCCGCGCAAAAGATTCCGGTCGCCTACAACAGCCCGTTCGACATCGCGCTGGGCCAGCCCTTGAAGGACGAGATCAAGAATGTCGGCGTCCTCGGCAAGAACCCCGAGCAGGCATGGAAGGACGCCATGAGCAAGTGCCGTCGTATCGCGAAGCACCTGGGGGTGAGCTACTGATGGCCACCGCCCTGGACAAGCCGCCCGTCAACGTCACGGACGAGTCGCCGAGCCGGCCGAGGAGCGGCTGGCGCAAGTACTGGCATCTCTACGCCGCGATCTCCCCCTTCTACCTGCTGTTCCTCGGCTTCGGCTTGATCCCGGTCGGTTTCTCGCTGTACGTCTCGCTGCACCGGTGGGACGGCCTCGGAAAGATGGAGTGGGCGGGACTCGCGCAGTACCGCTATCTCCTCGGGGACACGGACTTCTGGCACTCGATCGGGACGACGCTGATCATCTGGGCGCTGGCGACGTTCCCGATGATCTTCCTGGCGATGGTGACGGCGGTGATGCTGAACTCGGCGGTCCGCTTCAAGAACGTGTACCGGTTCGCCTACTTCCTGCCGAACGTCACCTCGGTGGTCGCGGTCGCGATCATCTTCGGGTCGGTGTTCTCCACCAACTTCGGCCTGATGAACGCCCTGTTGCAGGCGGTGGGCCTGGACCAGGTGGCGTGGCTGAACACGCCGTGGGGGATCAGGGTCGCCATCGCGATGCTGATGACCTGGCAGTGGACGGGCTACAACGCGATCATCTTCCTCGCCGGGCTCCAGACGATCCCGAGCGAGCTGTACGAGGCGGCGAAGATCGACGGGGCGAACCCGTTCCAGACGTTCTTCAGGGTCACGCTGCCGATGATGCGGCCGGTGCTGCTGTTCGTGCTGGTCGTCTCGACGGTGACCGGGCTCCAGTCGTTCTCGGAGCCGCAGGTGCTGCTCCAGACGACCGCCAACGACTCGGCGTACGCGGGTGGTCCCGGGCACTCGGGCCAGACGATGGTCCTCTACTTCTTCCAGCAGACCTTCGACAACAACGACTTCGGCTACGGCGCCGCCGTGGCGTGGGGGATCTTCCTCGTCGTCATCATCTTCTCGATCGTCAACTGGCGCCTGGTGCAGCGCCGGGGCGAAGACTAGGAGCCGGGCGCCATGTCATCCATCAAGGGCTCCCGCGGACGCGGGATCGCGCTGCACGCCGTGCTGGTCGTGGGGCTGCTGCTGTCGGCGTTCCCGTTCTACTGGGCCGTCGTCATGTCGACGCACACGTCGTCGGAGATCTTCTCCTATCCGCCGAAGCTGCTGCCGGGCTCGCACTTCGGGGAGAACGTCCGCAATCTGCTCGACTCGATCGACTTCTTCGGGTCGATGGGCAACTCGCTGCTGGTCGCGTGCAGTGTGACCGTGCTGGTGCTGTTCTTCGACTCGCTGGCCGCGTTCGTGTTCGCGAAGTTCCACTTCCCGGGGCGCCGGGTGCTGTTCGCGCTGCTGATGGTCATCTTCATGGTGCCGGCGCAGCTCGCCGCGATCCCGCAGTTCGTGATCATGGCGAAGCTGGGCTGGATCGGGTCGATGACGTCGCTGATCGTGCCGGCCGCGGCGAACGCGTTCGGGATCTTCTGGATGCGCCAGTACATGACGGGCGCGATCCACGACGAACTCCTCGACGCGTCCCGCATCGACGGCGCGAACTTCCTGCGCCAGTACTGGCACGTCGCCCTGCCGGTCGTGCGGCCGGGCCTCGCGTTCCTCGGGATCTTCACGTTCATGGGCCAGTGGAACGACTACGCGTGGCCGCTGATCGCGCTCACGAACCCGGACAACGTGACCCTCCAGGTCGCCCTGTCGCAGCTGAACGGCAACCACGGCACGACGGACTACGGGATGGTCATGACCGGCGCGCTCCTCGCGCTGGTCCCGCTGCTGATCGTGTTCGCGGTCGGCGCCCGCCAGATCATCGGAGACCTCGCGAAGGGGGCCATCAAGTAATGGACCTGTCCGCCCCGCGCCCCTGGGAGTCACCTGAGGTGACCTCCTGGGGGCGCTCCCCCATGTCCGCCGTCGACCGGCGCGAGAACGCCCTCTGTCTGGACGGCGAGTGGCGTTTCCAGCTGCTCCTCTCCCCCGACACGGCGCCCGGCCCGGACTGGTCCACCCAGACCGTGCCGGGCGCCTGGACCATGCAGGACACCGACGACCTGCCGGTCTACCTGAACGTCCGGATGCCCTTCGACGACGTCCCGCCGGCCGTGCCCGCCGCGAACCCGACGGGCGTGTACGAGAGGGTCGTGGACGTCCCGGCCGAGTGGACCGGCAAGCGGATCACCCTCCAGGTGGGGGCGGCGGAGAGCGTCCTGCTGGTCCACGTGGACGGCGCTGCGGTGGGTCTGTCGAAGGACTCGCACCTCGCGGCCGACTTCGACATCACCGGCCACGCGCGGCCGGGCGGGCGGATCGTCGTCCGCCTCACCGTCGTCAAGTGGTCGGACGCCTCGCACATCGAGGACCAGGACCACTGGTGGCACGGCGGGATCACCCGGTCGGTGCTGCTGTACGCGACGGACCCCCTGCACCTCGCCGACGTCGACGTGCGCGCCGGTGCCGACGGGGCGCTCCGCGTCGACTGCGCGGTGCGGCACACCTCGGGGAACCTGCCGGAGGGCTGGTACGTGACCGGCGAGCTGGACGGGCAGCCGCTCGACCGGGACACCGAACTCGACCGGTTCAACGTGGCGGAGGACCGGGTCTCCGGCTTCCTGGGCGAGGCCCGCCTGAACGCGCGCGTGCCGGACGTACGCCCCTGGAGCGCCGAGACGCCGGTCCTGTACGGCCTCACGGTGCGGCTGCACCGCGCCGACGGCTCCGTAGCGGACGTCTCCCGGCACCGGGTGGGCTTCCGGGACGTCGCGATCGTCGGCCGGGATCTGCTGGTCAACGGGGTGCGGGTGTTCCTGCGCGGGGTGAACCGGCACGACTTCCACCCGCTGACGGGCCGGACGGTGACGTACGACGACATGCGGGCGGACCTCGCCCTGCTGAAGCGGTTCAACTTCAACGCGGTGCGCACCTCGCACTACCCGAACGACCCCGCGTTCTACGACCTGGCGGACGAGCTGGGGCTGTACGTCGTCGACGAGGCGAACGTCGAGTCGCACGACCACGCGCACGAGATCGCCGACGATCCGCGCTATCTGGGCGCGTTCGTGGACCGTGTCTCGCGGATGGTGCTGCGGGACAAGAACCACCCGTCGGTGATCGTGTGGTCGCTGGGCAACGAGTCGGACTACGGGGCGAACCACGACGCGGCGGCCGGCTGGGTGCGCCGGCACGACCCCACTCGACCGGTTCAGTACGAGGGCGCGTCGAAGCTCGACTGGGCGGCCCCCTCGGACGCCTCGGACATCGCCTGCCCGATGTACGCCTCGCTGGAGGACGTCGTCGCGCACGCCCGTTCGGGGAGGCAGACGAAGCCGTTGATCTGGTGCGAGTACTCCCATGCGATGGGCAACAGCAACGGCACGCTGGCCGACCACTGGTCCGCCATCGAGTCCACCCCTGGACTTCAGGGCGGGTTCATCTGGGAGTTCTGGGACCACGGCATCCTCCAGCGTGTGAACGACGGACGACCGGCCGGGCGTGGGGGCGCCGGGCTCTACGAGAGCGGCGTCGCCGGACCCGGCCACCGCTGGGCGTACGGCGGTGACTTCGGCGAACCCGATCACGACGGGGCGTTCATCGCGGACGGCGTCGTCTTCCCGGACCGGACTCCTAAACCGGTTCTGTTCGAGCACCGGGAGATCGCCGCTCCGGTCCGGCTGGAGTCCGACGGCTCCGACAACGTCGTCATCTCCAACCACCAGCACTTCATCGGCCTGGACTGGCTGGCCGCCGAGTGGCGGCTCGCGCTCGCCGACGGCACCGGCCGCACCGCTCCGGCCGGCCTGCCGGCGCTCGCGCCGGGTGAGTCCGCCGTCGTCCCCGTGCCGTTCGAGCTGCCCTCGGACGGCGGGGAGGCGTGGCTGACCCTGCGGGTGACGACGGCTCTTGAGTTGCCGTGGGCGCCTGCGGGGACGGAGGTCTGCGTGCCTCAGGTGCGGCTGCGGGGTCCTGCGGCGGGCGGGGAACCGGTCGTCTCGGGGAGTGTGGAGGTCGACGGCGACGGGCTGCTCGTGCATCCGCTGCTCGCCTCGCCGCCGGTGCTGACGCTGTGGCGGGCGCCCACCGACAACGACGAACTGGGCGGGATCGCGCCGCGCTGGCGGACGTGGGGGCTCGACCGGCTCGTGCGCAGGCTGGTGGCGGTGCAGCGGGACGGCGCGAAGGTCGTCGTGGACGCCGAGTACGCGGGCGCCACCGGCGTCGTGCGGCACCGGCAGATCCTCACGCCGGTCGAGGGCGGTGTCCACGTCGACGAGTCGGCGCAGGTGCCGGAGGCGTTCCACGACGTGGCGCGGGTCGGGACGGTCTTCGAGACCGTGCCGGGCCCGGAGCTGCTGGAGTGGTTCGGGCAGGGCCCCTGGGAGTCGTACCCGGACCGCGCGCACGGCGCCCCGGTCGGCCACCACACCGCGCCCGTCGACTCACTGTTCACCCCTTACCTGCGTCCGCAGGAGAGCGGCGGCCTGCACGGCGTACGGCGGTTCACGCTGTCCGCGCCGGACGCCACCGGTCTCGCCGTGACGCTCGACGGGCCGCGCCAGGTCTCCGTCACGCGCCACCGCGCGGACGATCTGACGGCAGCCGCGCACCACGACGAACTCGTGCCGCGCGCGGGCTGCGTGGTGCACGTCGACGCGGCACACCGGGGGCTCGGCACGGCGTCGTGCGGGCCCGACACCTTCCCCTCCTATCTCGTCGCGACGGGCTGCCACCACTGGAGCTGGACCTTGCGCGCGCTGTAACCCCCCACTCCCTGTCCTCGGCATCCCTTTCCGCACCACCCGGAGCACACGTGTGTACTTCGCATGCCCACAACTCTGACGGCGCCTCCGACGGCGAGCCCTGCGAGGCCCCGCAGGCCGGGGCCGGCCGGCGCGGTTTCCTGCGGGCGACGGCGCTGCTCGGC
>NZ_JBTYMC010000112.1:0-19673 GCF_054880855.1 Streptomyces sp. S6
CGACGTGCCGTCCACCGGGCAGGCGCCCGCACGCAGGCGCGTGGTGCTCCAGGGGGCCGTCGCCCTCGTGGGGGTGCTGGCGATCGCCGGGGCCTTCGCGTTCCAGCTCCCGAGGCAGCGGTTCGAGCGGACGACGGCCTCGCGCTCGGACAACCTCCACGAGGTCGGCGCCGCCGCCGCGCGGATGATGCGCCCCGGGGACCCCGTGATGTACCTGCCGGAGATCTCGCGCCGCTCGGAGCTGGCCTACCCCGCCGACTTCCGGGGCACCCGGGACATGACGCTGGCCGTCCCGGGACCCGCCTCCGGGACGCTCTACGGGACGAACCTGTCCCCCGAGGAGGTGCGCGCCGCCTTCCGGGGCGTCGACCGGCTCTGGGTGGTCTCCCAGTCGTACACCCTGTGGAAGGGCAGCCGGTGGGCGCCCACCGAACCGGTCGAGAAGACCAAACTGGAGATCCTCAAGGACGATTTCGTCGCCGCGCGGCCCTCCCGGGTGGCCGTCCTGCACGGCACGGTGATCCGGCTGTACGTCCGCAAGGACCGGGGCAGGCCCTAAGGGCGGGACTCTTCGAGGGCCGCCTCGTCCAGTGCGGTGGTGAGCGCGTCGAGCTGGCTCTTGAGGAGGCGGATCTCGTCCGGGTCGAAGCTCGTCGCGGACAGGATGCGGCGCGGTACCTGGCGGGCCCGCTCGCGCAGGGCGGTGCCCTCGTCGGTGAGGAGCACCTCCACGGAGCGCTCGTCGCGCGCGCTGCGCTCGCGGCGGACGAGGCCGGCCGACTCCAGGCGCTTGAGCAGCGGGGAGAGGGTCCCGGAGTCGAGGCGCAGGTGCTCGCCGAGCTTCTTGACCGGGAGGGGGCCCTCTTCCCAGAGGACCAGCATCACGAGGTACTGGGGGTAGGTCAGGCCGAGGTCCTTGAGGACCACTCGGTAGACGCCGTTGAAGGCGCGCGAGGCGGCGTGCAGGGAGAAGCAGATCTGGCGGTCCAGGCGCAGCCAGTTCTCTCCGGCTGCGGCGGGCGTCGGCGTCGTCGGGCTCATGGGTCAAGAGTAGCTCTCGCGAGCCATTCAGTTGTGCACAACTTAGTTGTGTGCTCTACTTATCTCCGTGAGGCGGTCCGGACGCGGAGACGCGGAAGGGCCGGCCACCCCCCCCGTCACGACATACCCAGAGGGATGGTTCGAACCATGGACGCGATCTACACCGCAGTCGCCACCGCCACCCACGGCCGCGACGGCCGTGCCTTCACGAACGACGGCAAGATCGACGTCGCGCTGGCGCTGCCGACGGAGCTCGGCGGCAACGGCGAGGGCACCAACCCCGAGCAGCTCTTCGCCGCCGGTTACGCCGCCTGCTTCGGCAGCGCGCTGGGCCTCGTCGGCCGTAACGCCAAGGTCGACGTCAGCGACGCCGCCGTCACCGCCGAGGTCGGCATAGGCAAGCAGGGCGAGGGCTTCGGCCTCAAGGTCACCCTCCGCGTGGAGCTGCCCGACACCGTGGACGAGGCCACCGGCCGCAAGCTGGTCGAGACCGCCCACCAGGTCTGCCCGTACTCCAACGCCACCCGCGGCAACATCAAGGTCGACCTCGTCATCGAGTAATCGTTTCGCCTCGGGGTGGGTCACCCGACCCACCCTCCCCGGCGGCCCCAACGGCCCCGACAAAGCTCCCCGAAGGCCCCTCAGGCCGTCCGGTGGGCCGTTCCGTCCAACATCCCCCGGCTGGACGGAACGGCCCTCCAGGCGCCCTGTGGGGCCTTCGGCGTGTCGGAGCGGGGCGCGTCCGCCTCGTACCGGACCCGCGCCAGCACCTCCCCCGTCCGCCTGCTCCACGCCACCACCACCGCCTCCTCCGGCACCCGATGCCACCGCGTCAGCAGCAGCCACCGCACGCGGTACCGGCGCCCCAGCGCGGCCCGCTCGGCGAAACCGGCCGTGGGGGACAGGTACGCGCGCACATCCGCGAGGCGTGCCGCGCGCACCCCTTCGGGGACCGACGCGTCCGGCCAGACAGGGGCGGCCAGGTTCGCGCCGTAGCCGGCGATCGCGTGGACGGCGTGATAGCCGTCGGTGACGACGACCTCGCCGGGGCGGATGTACCGGGCGGCCCAGTCGTACGAAGGCCAGTCAGGAGGCTGGTCGAAGCCGACGGGGTCCAGCGCGCGCGGGACGACGGCGCCGGCCTGGACCGTCCAGAAGCCCAGGCAGACGGCGAGGGCCGCGCACCCCGCGAGGATCCGGCGGCCGGGGTGCCAGGGGCGGGGCGCGGACAGCTCCACGGCCAGCGCGAACTGGAGCGGCACCAGCGCGAGCCCCAGCACGCGCCCGTACGTGTAGTGGCCGCTGAACCAGCCGTACGCCACCACCGCGCACTCCGAGGCGAACAGCAGCACCAGAGGATCGCGCGCCGAGCGCCGAGCCCGCGCCCACAGCGCCGGGAGGCCGAGCAGGGCGAGCCAGAAGTGACCCCACAGGTCGAGGTACAGCCGCTTGTGGATGCCGTCGACGCCGGTGTCCCCGGCCAGCGCGAACACGTCGTACCAGGGCCAGGCCGCCGCGACGACGACCGCCACCGCACCGGCCGTCACCCACCGCGCGAGCGCGCCGGACCGCCACCCCCGCTCCCACCCCAGCACGAAGGCGGCACCCCCGAGGAACGCGGCCACCGCGGTGATCGGATGCACCAGGAGGACCAGCCCGTACAGCGCCCCCACAGCGGCGTACCCGGTGAAACCACGCATCCCGCGCGGGCCGACGAAACGCACCCGGCGCACGTCACGCGCGCGTGCACCCGTCAGGGCCCACGCCCAGAAGGTCAGTCCGACGGCGAACGCGGACGGATAGGGCAGCGTCCCGGTCATCGACATCAGCCCCAGATAACCGCTCCACCAGGCACGGTCGGTACCCCACAGGAGCGTCATCGCGGCCAGTGCCAGCACAGGTGCCCAGGGACGCGGCGTCAGCACCCGCACGAGCCGGCCGAGCCCGGTGAGCAGCACCAGCAGGTTCAGCGGGGCGGCGAGCCGCAGCACCTCCCAGCCCGTCAGCCCGGTCAGCCGCGCGAACACGGCCTGCGCGAGCGCGTACGGCGAGTAGTACGGGCTGCCGGTGCCCGGCAGGTCGGCCGTCGGGTGGCGCGGGTTCAGCAGATCCGCCTTCAGCCGCTCGACCACCGCCGCGTGCTGTCCCGCGTCGCAGCACAGCGGCACCCGCCAGCACGCCAGCGTCATCACGATGAAGAACCCGAACCCGACCACCTGGTAGGGGCTCGGCCGCCATACCCGGCCACCGCGCAACGCCGTCGCCCCGCGCGCGGGACGACGGGTCAGGGCGTCGGCGCTCACCGGGCGGGGGAGAGGAGGGGGATCAGCGGCATTCCGAGGGTGTTCCCGGCGAGGGGACCGGCTTTAGCTGACGATCACCCGGTCGGGTGATCACATGAACGCCGTCACGTTCCAGAAGCAACGGCACCCCCACCACCGCCACCACCCACACCAGGACCACCAGCCGCCCGCCCCAGATCCCGATGTCCGGATGCCCCGCCTGCGTCAGTACCCCCGTCCCCGCCACGGCGACCGCGAACACCCCGAACTCCCGCCGCCGCGCCACCCCCCACACCCCGGCCGCGACGGAAACCAGCAGCAACGGCTCCCACAACTGCCGCCGCAGCCACTCCACCCAGAACCGCCCCTCCAGCCGCACCAGCTCCACCCACGGCCGCGCCCGGTCAGGCTCCGCGAAATGCCCGGTCAGCAGGTCCTGCACGCTCTCCGAGGCCGACGGAAAGTGCAGCAGCCGGGCCAGCACGACCGTCACCGCGGCCCCACCGAACCCCACCCACGCGACCACGAGCACCCGGCGCCGACCCCACAACAGCCGGCAAACGGTTGCGGCAACACCGAGACACACCCCGAGGAACAGCGCCTGCGAGTGCTTGACGGTGAACAGCGCGGCCAGCGCGGCACCGGTCAGCCAGATGCCGACGACACTCCGCCCGCCCTCCAGGACCAGCGCGCACCCCCACAGGGCCGCCAGCGTGAGCGCCAGCATCAGACCCTCGGCCATCGGGCGCATCGCGGTCGTGCCGACCGGCAGCGCGTAGTACAGGCCCTGCCCGGCCAGACACGCGAACGGCGGGGCACGCAGCGTGCGCAGGACCAGAAACACCAGCAGGCCCCCGACGACAGCCACGGTCACGCTCGCCGCCCACACCCCCCACGTCACCCCGAACACCGCGAGGAACGGCACCAGATACACCGGATACCCGGGCCGCGCCTCGAAGATCCGCATGAACCGCGCGGACGCGAACGGCACGGTACGGCCCCCGACCTGACCGGCCCGGAGCCGCGCGTCGACCGCCCGCCACTCCTTCGCCCGGCACGCGGCGGCGACCCGCGCCCCCGGGTCGGGCGCACGAAACCGGGTGACGTCCACACCCTGCCGCCGCGAGGCCGTCGCACCCCGGCCCGCGCACACGTAGTCGATCGTCGCCGAGGCGGCGGCCCGCTTCCCGGCGCCGCCCAACGACAGCGCGTACGACAGGTAGTTCTTCGTGTCGGGCGTGTCCCGCCCGGTGACGACCGCGAGTTGGCACACGGCGAACAGCGCCGCCAGCACCAGCACCCACGCCCGCGTCCTCACCCGCCCGCCGCCGGCATCCGCACCGGCATCGACTCGCCGAGCAGCAGAGTCCGCACGACACGCTCGGCGGCACGTCCGTCGTCGAACACGCAGAACCGCGCCCGGAACTCCTTGCGCAGCAACGCCGATTCCTCGTCCCGCCAGCCCCCTGACGCGAACAGCTCCGCCAACTCCCCCTGGTTCCGGGTGACATGGCCGGGCGGCTCGGCGGTGACGTCGAAGTACAGACCCCGCGCGGCGGTGTACGTGGCGAGGTCGTCGGCGTGCAGGACGATCGGGCGGTCCAGGTTGGCATAGTCGAACATCAGGGCCGAGTAGTCGGTGACGAGGACATCCGACGCCAACATCACCTCCTCGACGTGGAGTTCGTCCGTCGCGTCGACCAGCACCCCGCGCCGGTGCAGCTCGGTGAGCCCCATCCCGCGCACCGGGCCCGCCGCGAGCGAGGGGTGCAGCCGGACCACGAGGGTGTGGTCCTCGCCGAGGCCGGCGGCGAACCGGGCGAGGTCGATCCGGTCGACGTGCCCGCCCCGGACGTGGTCGCGGCGCGTCGGGGCGTACAGCACGACGGTGTGCCCGGCGGGGATGCCGAGCCGCTCCCGGACGGCAACTCCCGTGTCCGGAGCGGCGGTCACGAGGACGTCGTTGCGTGGGCTGCCGGTGCGGGCGGACGTGAAGTGGCAGGGGTAGGCCCGCTCCCACACCAGCTCCGAGTGCGGGTTGGCGACCAGGCTGTGGTCCCAGCGGTCGGCCTGCCGCAGCATCCTCGGCACGTCCACGCCGTAGCGGGCACCGGGTTTGGCGAGGAGGTCGGCCGCCATGTACTTGAGCGGGGTGCCCTGGTGGGTGTGGATGTGCGTGCTGCCGGGGCGCTTCACGAGTGCGGCGGGCCAGGTGACGTTGTTGACGAAGTACGAGGCTCTGGCGGCGAGTTGCCGGTAGGCGCGGGAGTCGGGCAGGACCCGTTCCACGCCCTCCGGGACCGGCGTCGCGTCGTCCCGGACCACCCACACCCCGCGCAGGTGCGGGGCGAGCTCGCGGGCCTTGTGGTAGATCGCGGCCGGATCACCCAGGACGCCTCGGTGGGAGAACGCCGAGTACAGCACCAAGTCGGGGTCCAGCGGCCGGTTCAGCCGGGCCTGGGCGACGGTCCGGCGGGCCCGGGGGAGGGTCGCCCTGCGCAGCCGCATGCGGAGAGCCTCGGTGCGTCGGCGGGCCAGGTAGGACGCCCAACTCCCGTACAGGACCCGCAGTTCGGGCGGGATCGACTCCTCCTCCGGGCGGTGCGCGCGGAACAGCTCGGCCGTGCGGCGGAAGAACTCGGCCTTGTCGGCGGGCGGCAGCCGGTTCGGCCTGCCGAGGATGTCGAGGCAGTGCTCACCCATCTTGCGGTGCAGGAACGGACGCCAACGCGCAAGCTCCGGACGGGAGTCGAGGAACGCGAAGACCCGGCCGTACTGCTCGTGGACGTCGAAGTGCTTACGGCTCGTGGTGGAGAGGATGCTGCCCTGGCGGCGCTGCCGGTACAGCACGCAGATCCGGTCGAGCAGCGCGACCCGCCCGGCGCTGAACAGCAGCGGGAACGTCCACGGCGTGTCCTCGTAGTAGCCCGGCGGGAAGGTGAGGCCGAGGCGTTCGACGAAGTCGCGGCGCTGCACCTTGTTCCACGCGACCATCATCAGGTCGAGGATCTCCGGGAGTTCGGCCACCGAGAACACCTCGTCGGTCCGCGCCAGCAGATGCGCGAGGACGTTCCTGCGGACCCCGCCCCACCAGTAGGAGCGGGCGTAGTCGAAGACAAGGACGTCCGGATCGCCGCTCTCCGCAAGCCGGTCCGCGATCGCGGCCAGGGCTCCAGGGGTGAGGGTGTCGTCGCTGTCGAGGAAGAACAGGTAGTCACCGCACGCGAGTTGAGCCCCTGCGTTGCGGGCGCCGCCGAGGCCGGCGTTCTCCGGCAGGTGCAGCACCCGCACCCGTTCGTCGCGGGCCGCGTACGCGTCGAGGATCGCGCCGCTGTCGTCCGGCGAGCAGTCGTCGACGGCGATCACCTCGAAGTCCCCGAACGTCTGCCCCAACAGCGAGTCCAGACACTCCCGCAGGAAACTCCGGACCTGGAAACAGGGCACGATCACACTGAAACGAGGCACGTCAGCTCCTTGCCTGCGACGCCGCCGGGGCGGGGGTGCGCTCCGCGAGCGGGATCAACGGCGGCAGCGCTTCCGGGGGTTCACCGAGCAGCACCCTGCGGACGACCCGCTCGGCGGCCAGACCGTCGTCGAACTCGCAGAACCGCGCCCGGAATTCGGCCCGCAGCGCCGCCGACTCCTCGGACGCGTACGCCTTCCCGGCGAAGATCCGGGCCAAGTCCTCCGGCGTCCGCGCCACCGGCCCCGGCGGCGCCCCCGGCAGATCGAGGTACACGCCCCGCGTCTCGGCGTACACCTCCCAGTCGGGCACGTACACCACGATCGGCCGGTCCAGGTTGGCGTAGTCGAACATGATCGACGAGTAGTCCGTCACCAGCACGTCGGCGGCCAGGCAGACCTCCTCGGCCGACGGATGCCCGGTGACGTCGATGACCTGACCGGCCCCGAGCCGGGGACCCCGGTCGTAGTAGTAGTGCGCCCGCAGCAGGACGACGACGTCCTCACCGGCCGCCGCGGCGAACTCCGCGAGATCCAGGCCGGTTTCGAACCCGGAGTGGTAGTCACGGTGCGTCGGCGCGTACAGCACCGCCGTCCTGCCGTCGGGAACCCCCAACGTCCGTCTGATCGCGGCGACTTGGTCGGCGGTCGTCGAGTAGAAGACGTCGTTGCGCGGATAGCCGTACTCCAACTGCTCGTAGGAGCCGGGGAAGGCGCGTTCCCAGATCCGGGTGGAGTGGCGGTTGGAGGAGAGGTTGAAGTCCCAGCGGTCCACCTTGCGCATCAAGGTCGTGTAGCTGCCGGTGACCGACGCGACCACCGGATAGGTCGCCTGGTCGACGCCCATCTTCTTCAGGGGGGTGCCGTGCTGGGTCTGGAGGTGGACGCTCCCCTCACGTTTCGCCACGGCCGCCGCGAAGTTGGCGTTGTTCACCAGATAGGTCGCCGTGGCCAGCAGTTCCCCGGCGCGACGGCCGCCCAGCGTCGCGTGCTCGACGCCCTCGGGGACCGTGTGCTCCCGGCCGCGCTCCACCAGGAACACCGACCTGATGTGCGGGGCGAGTTGACCCGCCTTGGCGTGGATCGCCGCCGGGTTGCAGACGTACCCCCGGCCCCAATAGGCGCAGTACACCGCGAGGTTCGGATCCAGGGGAGGCGGCGCGGACGGCCGCTTCCAGCGCGGGAGCCTCAGCGCAGCCGCCTTCCGGCGGGCCTTCTGCACCGCCCCGAACAGGGTGAACGCCCCCGCCGACAGCAGGAGATGCTGCACCCCGAGACTCCCGCCCGGCCTGCGGAACCCGGCGGGCCGGTACCGCCGGTACATCCGCCCGGCCCGCCGGAAGAACGCCCGCCGCCGCCACCCCGTCAGCCGGTCGGGGTGCGCGGCGGTCTTGAGGACGGCGGCGAAGAGCTGCTCGAACAACGGCCCCGACCGCTCCGGGACGAGCTTGAGCCGCACCGCCCGCCACAGCACCAGCTCGGCCTGGTCGAGGAGTTGGAGGTGATGCTCGCCTGGCAGGTTCAGCCGCCCGCCCTGCCGGCGCAGCAGATGCCGTACGACGACCTTGCGCAGCAGCGCGACCCGCTCGGCGTGCAGCGTCACGAGCCCGCCGAAACCGACGTCCGTGAAGTGCCCCTCGGGAAACTCGATCTGATGGTCCGCCAGGAAGGCCCGCCGGTACACCGCGCTCCACGCCGGGAGTCGCACGCCGGTGAGGTGCGGGGCCTGCGCCGGGGTGAACACCCCTTTCGGGGCACGGGACTTGGCCGTCGGGTTGGTCGGCTCGCCCTCCCACCACGGGAGGCGTTCGTGCTCGACGTGCAGGACGTCCAGCTCACCGGTCTCCTTGAGGCGCCCGGCCACGGAGGCCAGCGCGTCCGGCGTCAGCCGGTCGTCGCCGTCCAGGAACAGCACGTACGTCCCCCGGGCCGCGCGCAGACCCGCGTTGCGGGCCCCGGACAGCCCGGCGGGCGGCGGCGAGTGGACCGGGGCGATCCGGGTGTCCCGGTCCGCGTACCCGGCGATCACGGCGGCGGCCGGGCAGTCGGGGCCGTCGCAGACCGGGATCAGTTCGAAGTCCCAGAAGCGCTGGGCGAGGACGGAGTCCAGCGCGAGGGAGAGCCGGCCCGCGACGCCGTGGGACGGGACGATGACGCTGAAACGGGGCATGCTGGTCTTTCTGTGTTCTTTCCGTCCCGGACTTCAACTGCTCTGGGGTGAAAGGGAGTCGACCCCGGCCGGCCGGGGGATGCCGGGCCGGGCCGAGGCCGCCGGGGTACGCCCCGCCGGGGGCACGAACGGCGGCAGCGACGCCGGGTCCTCGCCCAGCACCACACGCCGCACGACGCGTTCGGCGGCACGGCCGTCGTCGTACGGGCAGAAGCGGTCGCGGAAGGCGGCGCGCAGTTCGGCGGAGCGGGAGCCGCGCCAGTGGCCGGTGGCGAAGATGTCGATCAGTTCGTCCTCGCTGCGGGCGACCGCGCCGGGCGGGAAGGCGCGCAGGTCGAAGTAGGTTCCCCGGGCCGCCTCGTACGCCTCCCAGTCGTCCGCGTGGATGACGATCGGCCGGTCGAGGACCGCGTAGTCGAACATGATCGACGAGTAGTCCGTGACGAGCGCGTCCGCCGCGAGGCAGAGGGACTCGACGCTCGGATGGCCGGTGACGTCGATGACCCGGCCGCCGCGCGGCAGGACGTCCGGCTGCCAGTAGTGGGCGCGGGCCAGGATCGTGAACCCCGCGCCGAGCCGGGCGAGGATCCGCTCCAGGTTGAGGGCGACGCGCTGCGAGCGGCGGTAGTCGCGGTGGGTGGGGGCGTAGAGGATCGCGACCGTGTCGTGCGGGATGCCGAGCGAGGCGCGGATGCGCGACACGTCGTCCGAAGTCGCCTGGAGGAGAAGGTCGTTGCGGGGGTAGCCGGTCTCCAGGGTCTGGTAGCCGCCCGGGTAGACGCGCTCCCAGGTGAGCGTGGTGTGGCGGTTCGCGGAGACGACGTAGTCCCACTTGTCGACGCCCCGCAGCAACTCCGCGAAGTCCAGGTCACGGCTGGCCGCGGGGTGGTCCTGGAGGTCGAGGCCCATGTGCTTGAGGGGGGTGCCGTGCTGGGTCTGCACGAAGACCTGGCCGGGCCGTTTGACCAGCCTGCGGTCGAAGTTGACGTTGTTCACCAGGTAGGCGGAGCGGGCCAGCGCCGTCCAGTAGGCGGCCGTGCCGGGGGTGATGCGACGAGGGCCCGGCGGAATGGTGTGCTGGTGCTCGGAGTTCGCGATCCACGCCGTGCGCACGTGCGGCGCGAACACGCGGAACGCGGACTCCAGGGCGGCGGGGTTGCAGGCGTATCCGCGTCCCCAATAGGCCGAGAACACAGCCGAATTGGTGCGCAGGGGCAGCTTCAGCTGGATGCGGTAGTGGAGTTGGAGCAGCGCGGCCCGCAGCGCGCGCCCGGCCTTCGCGGAGAGCCCCCGGACCCGGCCGCGCAGAGCCGTCGCCGACTGGACGGCCCGGTAGGTGCGGTGCATGCCGAAGTGGACCAGGGAGTGCCGGAGCCGGGAGCGCAGCGGGACCTTGGCGCCGGGGACACGGTAACGGCGGTAGTGCGTACGGGCGTTGCGCAGGAACTCGGCGCGGGCGTCCTCGGGGAGGCGGCCGGGGCGGGTGAACACCGTGGAGAGGTGGTCGACCATCCGGCGGAACAACACCGGCCGCCAGCGCGCGAGCCCGGGGCGCTGGTCGAGGAACGCGAAGACACGGTCGTACTGGTCGAAGACGTCGAAGTGCTGACGGCTCGTCGTGGAGAGGATGCTGCCCTGCCGGCGCTGCCGGTAGTGCACGCACACGCGGTCCAGGGTCGCGATCGACCCGGCGGCCATCAGGGCCGGGTACGTCCAGGGCGTGTCCTCGTAGTAGCCCGGCGGGAAGGCGAGGCCCTCGCGGGCGGCGAAGTCGCGGCGGACCGCCTTGTTCCAGGCGACCATCAGGACCCGCAGCAGCCCCGGACGGTCCTCCAGCCGGAAAGGCGCCGGCCCCGACTCGGTGAGCTGGCCCGCGAATCGGTCCCGGACCCGTTCACCCGTCCAGTGGACGCTCGCGTGGTCGTAGACCAGCACCTCCGGCTCACCCGTCTCCGTCAGCCGGTCGGCGATCGCCCGCAGCGCGTCCGGGGTGAGGGTGTCGTCCCCGTCGAGGAAGACCAGATAGTCGCCGGTGGCCCGCGCGATCCCCGCGTTGCGGGCGCCGCCGAGACCGGCGTTCTCCGGCAGGTGCAGGGCGGTCACCCGGGCGTCCCGGGCGGCGAACTCGTCGATGATCTCGCCGCAGGAGTCCGGCGAGCCGTCGTCCACGGCGATCAGCTCGAAGTCCCGGTACGACTGGGACAGCACCGAGGCGAGGCACTCGTGGAGGTACGCCTGGACCTTGTACGCGGGGACGATGACACTGAACCTGGGCAACGGGGACATCCATGGGTCGGCGCGGGCGTTCTGCCCGGCAACGCGCTCCCACGTGCGTTGGTTACGCAGGGTTACGGCATCCGGGGGACGCGCCGTGCGCGCGGCGGACGACGCGTCCCGGGGTTGTGCAACCGCTTGCTGAAACGCGAGGCGCTCGCCGCACCCTCCCCCACAGGAACGGAAGACGCCGAGGCGCGTGATCGCAGGGCCGCCCAGCGGCAGCACGACCCGGATCATGTCGCAGATGACTGAATCGAGTTGTTCACCGTCGGCGCCCGGATCGGTATGGTGGCGAATGATGCTGTCGACGACCGGCCAGGCGTGGAGAGAACTGACAACCCGCGAGTCAGAAGAGCCCATAGGCGATTTCACCAGCCCGGCAAGTGCGGGAAGTGACCGCGACGGGCCGCGAAAGTCTCCTGAAGTGCAGCCCTTCGGTGGAGGACGGTTTGCATCTGAACATTGCGCAAGCTCGGGTGACAGCAGACCGCATGGACGTCGGCCACCGAGAGGGTCTGGGTGCGTACGTAACTTTGTTGGACCCGCAATGGCCGGTCGAGGCTGAGCGCCTCGACACCGCCGTGGACGAGATCAGGTCGGTCCCTGCGCGCATGGCTTCGGACGTGAGACTTGCGGCCACGGACAGGCCGGGTCGTCCACGTGGGAGCCTGCCTCGAAGACGTGGGTGAAGCCTTCAGGGCGAGGACCGGTGAGGGCAACGTGGCCGTGACCGCTCTGCTGCCCTCACCGCCGTACGGCGTCGCCGACTGCGAGCCCGTCGGCACATTCCCGGTGCGTCCTTGGCGAGTCGATCGGCAGCGGTCCCGGCGGCGGAGCGGATCAGTTGAGCGCCGTCGAGGGTCAGACCTCCGTGAGATGCGAGAAAAAAGGATGAAGCAGCTGTTTTGATCCACGCGTCAGAGACCAGCGTTCTGCAGGACTATGAGGAAGTGGTGGTGACCGGCGGAGCAGGGTTCGTCGGGCGTCATCTCGTCACGGCATTGAGTCACTTGGGCAAGAAGGTCGTCGTCGTCGATCACGCCGTTCTCGACGAGGATGTCGCTTCTCTGCCCGGGGTCCGTCATTCACGTGCTGATTTACGCGACTACGGCGAAACTCTCCTCGCTCTTCAGGGAGCGGACGTCGTTTTTCACTTGGCGGGAAACGCCAGCGGGACTCTGTCCGTCGAGAAACCGCGCCTTGACTTCCATCTGAACGCGCTCGCGACCTGTAATGTCGGCAGCGCCTCGCTCGAACTTGGAATAAGGCGGCTGGTCTATCTCTCCTCCGCCATTGTTTACGGCACCCCTCAGCACACGCCTATACGTGAAGAGCACCCCACTGGGCCGTTCCTGCCCTACGGGGCGTCCAAACTCTCGGGTGAACTCACGCTGCGCAGCTTGCACCAGACATCAGGACTGCCGGTCGTCATCGGTCGATCCTTCGTGATCTACGGTCCGGGCGAGGATCCACGCCAGGCCGGCGGTGAAGTGTCGCAGTTTCTCCGCTGGCATCTCAACGACCGGCCGATTCCGGTCGTCGGGGACATCGATCGCAAGACACGAGACTTCATCCACGTCGACGATCTGTGCCGCTCGCTCATCGCGCTCGCGGACCGAGGGGCGGACGGCGAGATCTACAACTTGGGCAGCGGAACCGAAGTCTCCATGCGTCAATTGGCCGAAGCTGTAGGGGAGGCCACAGGCCGGCCCGCGCTTCTGGAGGTGGACGACAGCAGTCTCGAAGACAGTTTCACCCTCGTGGCCGACATATCGAATCTGGCCGCGCTCGGCTTCGAACCACAGGTTTCGCTGCCGGTGGGGCTGGCCGCGCTCGCCAAGAAACTGGGACGTTTTCCCGAGCTTCCATCGGCCAGGGTGATATTCCGCAAACAGCCGTCTTCGAGAAGGGTTTTGGCTCCCCGCTTCGGCGAAGCGGAAGTGGTGACGACGAATTGCTAGCGGTGGACGGAGGGAAGAAGGTCATACCTGACGGCGCGGTGGCGCCGTGGCCGTACATTCTCGACGAAGACCGGAGGGCTGTACAACGAGCCCTGGATCAAGCGGCTCCCTGGCACTGGCCGATGAAGACTGTCCAGGAACTGGAAGACGCCTGGGCGCAGTTCACGGAGATGCCCTACGTGCTTGCCGCCAACTCTGGAACAGCCGCGTTGCACATGGCCGTAGCCGCAGCCGGCGTCCAGCCGGGCGATGAAGTACTGGTGCCCGCCGATACTTTTCTCGCCTCGGCTTCCAGTGTCCTCCAGGCGAACGCCATCCCCGTCTTCGTCGACACCGACATCGAGACGTTCAACATCGACCCCGGCCTGATCGAGGAGCGGATCACGGATCGTACTCGCGCGATCATCGCGGTTGACCTCAACGGATTGCCGGCCGATTACAACGCGCTGTGCGAGATCGCCGACCGCCATGGTCTGCCTCTGATCGAGGACGCTGCCCAGGCTCACGGTGCCACTTATCACGGTCGGCCTGTGGGTGGCCTTGGCACCATGAGCGGAGCTAGCCTCAACGGTTCCAAATGTCTGTCGGCCCTCGGTGAGGGAGGGCTGTTCGCGACCCGTGACGCGGATGAGCACCGCCTCGCGCGCAGAGTGCTGATGTTCGGCGAAGAACTTCCGGACCAGACTCGCGACTACAACGCACGCATCATGGGGTGGAACTACAGGATCGACGTACTCGCCGCGGCGTTCGCCCGCTCACAACTCGCTCGGCTGCCGGAGATGTCCCGCATCCGCCAGGCCAACGGGGCGGCGCTCACCGCGGCGCTCTCCGACATACCAGGCATCAGAACGCCAGCCGTACCCGACGGCCTCACGCACGTCTATTTCTTCTACCCGCTCCTGGTCCGTCCAGAAGACCTCGGTCTGGAAGACATACCGGTGGACGCGTTCCGGGACGCGGTGGAACAGGCGGTGAACGCGGAAGGGCTCGGCATCATGCGCTGGCAGCCTCAGCCCGTTCCGGCACAGACCCTGTTCCAAGAGATGCGCGGATACGGGCGCGGCTGCCCGTGGTCCTGCGGCCACGCGGCAGGGGGGCACAGCTACCGGCCCGAGGAATACCCGGTGGCAGAGGAGATCTGCCGGCGCAGGCTGGTCCTGGGGCAGAGTTTCAGTTCCCTCGGGCCGCCGAACGACGAACGGATCATGCGGATGTTCGCCGAGGTGTTCCACAAAGTACTGGTGGAAGAACGCGACGCACTCGTCGCACGTGCCCGCCGCGCTGTCTGAAACCGAACGGAAGGACGCACGATTTATGAGGAACAGCCCGGACGGAGCGGACGGCCGGACTCTGGATTCATCGGGCCCGCAGGCAGCCCGATCCGGCACGCGGAAGCCTGTGATCGGCGGATCAGCCGATCAGCCCGGGCCTCCTGTCTGGACATCCGCGCGGCTGCGGGCCATGTGCGTCGCCGTTTCCGCGCTGTTCTTCATCACCGGCGCGGCCTTTGCCACCTGGGCTTCCCGCGTCCCCGCGATCCAGGACCGGCTGGAACTGTCCGAAGGCCGTCTGGCCGTCGCGCTGGTGGGACTGAGTGGCGGAGCGTTCCTCGGCCTGCCCCTCGTAGGCGGCCTGGTGGCCAGGTACGGCAGCCGACCGGTGCTGTTCACCGGAATGACCGTCTACCTGGCTGCCCTGGCCGCCCTGCCGTTCGCCCCCACCCTTCCACTGCTGACCGTGGCCCTGGCCTTGTTCGCCTGCGGCAACACCGCCGTCGATGTCGCCATGAACACCCAGGGGGTCCTGGTCGAACGCGCCTACGGACGCGCTGTACTGGGGGGCTTTCACGCCATGTTCAGCCTCGGAGGGATCGCAGGCGCCGTGGCCGGCAGCGTGGCGGCCTCCGCAGGCCTGAGCACCGGCCCACACTTCGCGATCACCGCCGTGGCGCTGTACGGGGCGGCAGCCGGTACGGCCGTTTTCCTGATCCCCGATCCGCCGGAGCGAGCCGACCCGGGCCCTGTTTTCGCCCTTCCCGGCGCAGGGTTGTGGATCCCTGGGCTCGTCGCCTTCTGCGCCCTGATGGGAGAAGGGGTGATGAACGATTGGGGCGCGGTCTATCTCCGCGACGTGACCGAGGCATCACCTGGCGCGGCCGGAGTCGGATTCGCCGTCTTCTCTGCCGGAATGGTCGTCGGCCGCCTCTCCACCGACAGGATCCGCGCCCGAACCGGCACCGTACGGTTCACCCTCGGATGCGCTCTCGTGGCCGGAGTCGGAGCAGTGGTTTCAGTCTCCCTCCCCACCACCAGTGCCGGGTTCGTTGGCTACGCACTCCTCGGACTCGGCATGGCGGCAGTCATCCCCGTGATTTTCAGCTACGTCGCCAGGCTTCGTCCGGACTGCCCCGGACCCGCGATCGCCTCGGTCTCCGCGATCGGATACGTCGGATTCCTGGCGGGACCTCCCCTCATCGGCGGCATCGCCGAGTTCGCGAATCTCCGGGCTGCCATGCTCGTCCTGTCGGCGCTGATGGCGACGATGGCAGTGCTCTCCCTCAAACTGCGCGATGGCTGACGCCCCTGCTCCCGGATCGTGCGGCAGTTCAGTGCAGTGCCCCCGCCATCACCCCCGACACGAACTGCCGCTGGAACGCGAAGAACACGGCCAGCGGGATCACCATCGAGATGAACGCGCCCGGCGCCAGCACGTCGATGTTGTTGCCGAACTGCCTCACCTGGGTCTGGAGCGCGACGGTGATCGGCTGGCTGTCGGCGTCCGTGAAGACCAGGGCGATCAGCATGTCGTTCCACACCCACAGGAACTGGAAGATGCCGAGGCTCGCGATCGCCGGACCGCCCAGCGGCAGCACGACCCGGGTGAACAGACGGAGTTCACCCGCCCCGTCGAGCCGCGCGGCCTCCAGCAGTTCACGCGGGATCTCCGCGAAGAAGTTGCGCAGCAGGAACACCGCGAACGGCAGCCCGTACCCCGTGTGGAACAGGATCACCCCGAACACCGAGCCGAACAGCCCCAGTTTCCCGAAGAGTTCGGCGATCGGGATCAGCGCCACCTGCACGGGCACCACCAACAGCCCCACCACGCCCAGGAACCACCAGTCCCGCCCCGGGAACTCCATCCACGCGAACGCGTACCCGGCGAGCGCGCCGATCACGACGACAAGGACCGTCGCCGGCACGGTGATCAGCACGGTGTTGAGGATCGAGTCCGTGATGTCACTGTTCTCCAGCAGCTTCTTGTAGCTCCCGAAGGTCAGTTGGGACGGCTCGGCGAACACCTTCCACCAGCCGCTCGCCCCCATGTCCTCCGGCGCTCGCAGCGACGACAGCAGCAGCCCGACCGTCGGCACGAGCCAGAACAGCCCGACGACGACCAGAACGACGCGGACGGCACCGCTGTTGACCTTCTCGACCACCTTCGCGATCACCGCCGCACCTCCCGCCGCAGCCGCCGCACGTTGAACCACATCACCGGGATGACGAGCAGCAGCAGGAACACCGCGATGGCGCTCGCGATCCCCGGCTGGTCCTCGGAGAAGCCCTTGCGGTACAGCTCCAGCGCGAGGACGTTCGCGTCGTCCTGCGAGGAGCCCGGGGCGATGATGAACACCAGGTCGAACACCTTCAGCACGTTGATCATCAGCGTGACGGTGACGACGGCGAGCACCGGCGCGAGCATCGGCACCGTGATCCGCCGGAACACCTGCCACTCGTTCGCCCCGTCCACCCGCGCGGCCTCCATCAACTCCCTGGGCACACCGGCGAGTCCGGCGGCGATCAGCACCATCGCGAACCCGGCCCACATCCAGATGTACGACCCGATGATCGCCGGGGTCACCAACGACGGGCCCAGCCAGTCGAGTCCGTTGTAGGGGGCGCCGAAGTTGCTGCCGGGAAGCCTGAGTTGCGCCCCGTCGGCGGAGGCGGGCAGCGTGAAGGAGCCGTCGTCCGCCGCCTTGGCCGAGGCGACGACCTTGCCGTCCTTCACCGCCTCGATCTTCATGCCGGCGTACCCCAACTCCGAGGGATCCGGCTGCCCGAGGCGTCCGACGCCCTTGCCGCGCGTGAAGTCCTGCCAGGCCGTGCCGGTGACCTTGCCGGGCTCCGGCGCCTTCAGCTCGGCGCGCTTCGCGTCGTCCGGCAGCTGGTCGGGAGCCACGCCGACCAGCGGCAGGGCGACCGGATCGCCCACCCGTACCGGGGACTTGGTGATGAAACCGTCCCCCTGCGCGATCAGCGGCGAGTCCCGTCCCGGGTGCGCCTTCGGGAACGCCGAGGACTGCGCGAACGTGTCGTGCACGCCCACCCAGACCGCGTTCGCGACGCCCTTGTCCGGGTCCTGGTCGTACACCAGCCGGAAGATGATCCCGGCGGCGAGCATCGAGATCGCCATCGGCATGAAGACGACCAGCTTGAACGCCGTTCCCCAGCGCACCCGTTCGGTGAGCACGGCGAAGACCAGTCCGAGCGCCGTCGTCAGGGTGGGTGCGAACACCACCCAAATGACGTTGTTCTTCAGGGCGGTTCGGATTCCGTCATCCGAGAAGAGCGATTTGTAGTTGTCGAATCCGGCGAAGGAGTCGCCGGACTGGTCGTAGAGGCTCCTGACGACCGAGTACCCGATCGGGTAGACCACGAGCGCGCCGAGCAGGACCAGGGCGGGCAGCAGGAACAGCGCCGCGACCCATTTCCTGGTGCCGGTCACGCTCTTGCGGACCGGCACGGCCGACTGAGTCGACACCGCGTCAGTTCCCGTACGCGGCGGCTGCGTTCGCTTCCAGCTTCGCCTGCGCGCCGGCCACGTCGGACGGGTTCTTCAGGAAGTCCTGGAGGTCCTTCCACTCACCCTTCCCCGGTGTCCCGCCGAACGCCTGCGGCGCCTGGTCGGACATGTCGAAGCGGAAGTCGTCGCCCGCCTTGATCAGCGCCTCGGCGATCGTGCGCTGCACGTCGTTCGGGTACGCCGAGAACGCGACGCTCTTGTTCGGCGAGAGGTAACCCCCCAAACCCGCCTGGATGGTGGCCGCGTCCGGCGAGGCGAGGAACGCCGCGAGGGCCTGGGCGCCCGGCGAGTCCTTGAAGATCACCGCCGCGTCACCGCCCGAGACGACCGGCGTGGTGGCGCCGACCTTCGGGAACGGGAACACCTTCGCGTCCGTCCCGACCTTCGCCTTCGTCTGGCCGATGTTGACCTGGACGAAGTCACCCTCGTAGACCATCGCCGACTTCGGCTGGTCGCCGCCGGTGAACGTCTGCGTCACCGAATTGGGGAACTGGAGTTGCAGCGAGCCGTTCGCGCCGCCCGCCAAGTACTCCTGCTTGCCCCAGACTTGTGCAAGCGTTTTCAGCGCCTCGGCGACCGAGGGGTCCGTCCACTTGATCTCGTGCCTGGCGAGCTGGTCGTACTTCTCGGGGCCGGCCTGCGAGAGGTAGACGTTCTCGAACCAGTCGGTGAGCGGCCAGCCGTCCGCGCCCGGCACGGAGAACGGCGTCACCCCGGAGTCGTAGATCGTCTGCGCGGTGGAGAGGAGTTCGGGCCAGGTCTTCGGTTCCTTCGCGCCCGCGTTCTCGAAGACCTTCGCGTTGTACCAGACCAGCGACTTGTTGGCGGCCTTGTAGTAGACCCCGTACTGCTTGCCGCCCACCTTGCCGATGTCCTGCCAGCCCTGCGCGTAGTTCTTCCGGACCTCCTTGAGCGCCTCGCCCGTCACGGGCTTGGCCCAGCCCTTGTCGGCCGCCTGTTTGATCGCGCCCGGCTGCGGGAGGAGCGCGATGTCCGGCGGTTTGCCGCCCGCGATCTTCGAGCCCAGGAAGTTGATGATCGGGTCCTGCGCCGGGACGAACGTCACCTTCGCCCCGGTCCGCTTCTCGAACTCCGCCAGCACCTTCTTGAAGTTGGCCTGTTCACCGCCGGACCAGACGGCCGCGACCTCCAACGTGGTGCCGTTCAGCTTCGGAAGGGTGAGACCGCTTCCCGTCGTCTCCGTCCCCTTGCTGCTGTCTCCGCCCGACTTGTCGTCCCCGCTGCCGCCGCAGGAGGCGAGCGAGAGCGATAACGCCCCCGCGAGAAGGGTCACGGCCGCCGTCTTCACGGTTCTGCTGGTGCTGCTGCGCATCACTGCCCCGTGGGTTTGCTGACTTATGGACTTTGGTCCTACGGGTCTACGCCGGGTGGAGGGGGTCGGCAAGACCGCGAACGGTGTCAAGCGGGTGATTGTGACGGCGTCGTGATGACGGAAGGTGGTGAAGAGGGCGCGAGTTGAGGATCTGTCAGGTGTCAGAGGGTCAGCAGCGGAGCCACCTCCGCCGCCGACACCTCCTTCGCCGCCCGCTCCAGCGCGCTCGCCAGCAGCGCCAGGTCCGTCGGGCCGTTGCCCAGCTCGCGGACGGGGCGGCGGGCCGGCGGATCGCCCATGCGGTGCCACTCCAGGGGCGTGACGGTCGGCCGCAGCGTCGCCGT
>NZ_JBTYMC010000113.1:0-19567 GCF_054880855.1 Streptomyces sp. S6
GGATGGCCTCGTCGCCGAGCTGGAGGGCGCCGAGTCCCGCGCGGGCGAAGGCTTTCGCACCGTCCTCGGAGGCGCCCATCACGGCCGGGGTCCAGCCGTGCCGGGCGGGGACGGAATCGATCATGCCTGCCACGCTAAGCAGGCCCGGCCCGGCCCGCCTGCCGGGTGCGCCGTCGGTGTCCGCCTGCGGCCGGCACCCCCGTCGGCTTGCGAGTGACACCCGTTCGGAGCACACAATAGGGACATTCGGTAGCAGAACGATCCGAGCGAACCCCACTTCGGGAGGGTGCGTGAGCATCGAACCGCCGTCCTCGGGCGGCCCCACCGGACCGCCCTCGGGCCCCCTCTCCGGCCCCTCCCAGCCCGCCTCGGGCCCACCGCCGGACGGACCCCGGCGGCCCTGGTGGCGATCCGCTCCCCGCATCGCCCTCGCCGCCACCACCGTCGTGGCCGTCACCGCGGTCGCCCTGCTCCTCACCCGCTCCGGCGGAGACTCGGACAAGAAGAGCGGCGGCGAGGTCATCCTCCAGGCCGCCACCCGGCCAGGCCCCGACCCCTTCACCGAGTCCACGGCCGTCCACAGCTCCGCACCGCCCGCCGCCACGGCACCCTCCCAGGCGCCCACGAACACGCTGCGCAGCGTCGACGGCGGCTCCGCCGGGCTCTACGGCGGCAGCAAGGACGTCTCCGCCTGCGACGTCGAGAAACAGATCCGTGCCCTGGGCGCGGCCCCCGCCAAGAACACGGCCTTCGCCTCCGTGGCCGGCGTCCGGCCCGGTGAGGTGCCCTCGTACCTGCGCTCCCTCACCCCCGTACAGCTCCGGGCCGACACTCGCGTGACCAACCACGGCTTCCGTTCCGGCGCGGCGACCAGCTACCAGTCCGTCCTCCAGGCCGGTACGGCCGTCCTCGTCGACGGCTACGGCGTCCCCCGCGTGCGCTGCGCCTGCGGCAACCCCCTCACCCGTGCTCAGGCCCAGTCCGGCACGCCCCGGCCCACCGGGGACTCCTGGTCGGGGTACCGGCCCGGGAACGTCGTCGTGGTGGCGCCGTCGGTCACGATCGTGAACATCTTCGTGCTGTACGACCACCACGACCACGGGTGGATCGCCCGGCCGCGCGGAGATTCGGGGCACGGGGACCGGCCGACCACTCCGCCGACTCCCACTCCCACGCCGACACCGACACCGACACCCAGTCCGAGCGCCAGTACCAGCCCGAGTCCGAGCACGAGTCCGACCTCTCCGTCACCGTCACCGTCACCCTCGCCCTCGCCGTCGGTCTCTCCCTCGCCCTCGCCCTCTTCCTCCTCCGAGTCCCCGTCCCCCTCGCCCGAGCCCCTGACCCTGTCTCCGTCGGCCCCGTCCCCGTCAGCCGCCTCCCTCTCCCCGGTCGAGAGCACGCCGCTCACCGCGTCGCCGAGTCCCACGGGCCTCATGTCACCCTCGCCGTCCCCCTCTCCCGGGGAGCTTCCGGCTTCCCCTGGCGTATGAGGGGACTGCACGGCCCGGCACGGGGTACGAGGACAGGTGCAGCAGCGTCCGGACAGTCAGGCTTCACGGAGAGACGCATGGGGAAGAGCACGACCGAGCACCTGGACGGGGCAGTGATACCGACTGATTTCGACATACCGGTGGAGCCGCTACGGCGGGCCGAGCACTACACGGGCGACCCCGGATGCATCGGCGAGGCCCGCGCCTTCGCGGCCCGCTTCGTCGACCAGCTGAGAACCGAGTGGTGCGCGGACATCGACGAACACGTCCTGAACGAGGTGATGTTGGTGGTCAGCGAGCTGGTCACCAACGCCGACCGGCACAGCAACGGCCCGTACATCCTGGAGCTGGAGGGCACCGACGAGTCCGTCGCGGTGTGCGTGTACGACAGCAGCGACGCCCTGCCCCTGCGCTTCCCCCGTGACCCCGAACGCGTCGGCTGCCACGGCCTGGAGATCGTCCACGCCCTGGCGACCGAGGTCAGCGCCGAACGCGTCCCCGTCGGGAAACGCGTCCGGGCCGTGCTGCCGTTCGGATGACGGCCGGGTCCGCTCGGCCGGAGTCCGGGCCGAGACTGGGCGGCTAGGCCAGCATTCCCTCCCGCAGTCGCGCGATGATGCGCTTGATCAGGCGGGACACATGCATCTGCGAGCAGCCGAGTTCGGCGCCTATCTCCGCCTGCGTGGCCTCCCGCACGAACCGCAGGTGCAGGATGCGCCGGTCGCGCTCGCTCAGCTCGGCCATCAGCGGGGCCAGCGTGTGGAAGTCCTCGACGAGCCGCAGCGCGTGCTCCTCGATGCCGATGAAGTCGGCCAGGACCGCCTCGCCGTGGTCGCTCCCGTCACCGGTGAGGGCCGCGTCCAGGGAGGAGGAGGTGTAGCCGTTGGCCGCGATCTGCGCCTCGACGACCTCGTCCTCCGCGATGTTCATCAGCGTCGCCAGCTCCGCGACCGTCGGCTCCCGGTCCAGACGGCCCGCCAACTCGTCGCGCGCCTTGGCGAGTTCGACCCGAAGCTCCTGGAGCCGGCGCGGTACGTGGACCGCCCAGGTGGTGTCCCGGAAGAACCGCTTGATCTCGCCGACGATGTACGGCAGCGCGAAGGACGTGAACTCCACCTCGCGGTCCGGGTCGAACCGGTCGATCGCCTTGATCAGCCCGATCATCCCGGTCTGGACGATGTCCTCCATGTCGTCGCCGCGGCCCCGGAACCGGCCTGCCGCGAACCGCACGAGCGACATGTTCATCTCGATCAACGTGTTCCGGGCGTACTGATACGCGTGGGTGCCCTCTTCCAACTCGCCCAGACGCCGCAGGAACTGCCGGGACAGCTCCCGTGCGTCTCGTGGAGCCACACTGCGGGGGTCGTCGATCCCCGGCAGACCGGCGGCCCCGGTCGGTGCGGACGACGTCTCGACGACCTGTCCTGCCTGCGAGCCGATCACGGCGGTACGCATGCCCTCTCCCTCGTGCGTCACGGGTGTGCCGGTCTACGGGGCGGGCGCGTGCCACGGAGACCGTTCACGAGGCGCCTACCCGAAGTCGCGCGGCGCATGCGCCCCTGTTCGGTCCAACGTGCGGCGCGCGGTGACGAGTTCGTGGAGGTACCGCTTGGTGACGGTGCCCCCATACCGGGTGTCGATCAGCTCCCGCAGCGCCCTGAGCAGGCCGGTGCGGGAAGGCTCGGCGAGCGCGAGGTGGTTGGAGTAGGTGAGCAGGACCTCCAGATACCGGTCGGTGGAATAGGTGACGTCCTGGGTGAACCTGCGTACGGTGACCTCCTCGTAGCCGGGGCCGCTCTCGAACTCGGCGGTGTCCGCGGTCACTTCGGCGGCGTCCTTGAGGAGGCCCGGCGGGGTGCCCGGGACCCACCGCTCGTAGTGGACCTGCGAGTCGTGGAAGAACTGCGTGGTGCCGCCCGCGACATGGTCGGTCAGCACCACCGCCAGCAGCCCGCCGGGCCGCAGCGCCGCCGCCGTCCGGGGGACCCGCGTCGCCGGGTCGAGCCAGTGGAACGCCGTCGCGCACGTCACCAGATCGAACGACGCGGCGGGTGGCTCCCAGCTGTCGAAATCGGCGACGACGACCTCGGCGCGGGGCCGGTCCACGAGGTTGCGGCGAGCCACCGCCGCCAGCGAGGCGCCCAGCTCGACGGCGGTGAGACGGCACCCCGTCGCGGCGAGCGGCACCGTCAACTGGCCCGTGCCGGGGGCGATTTCCAGGACGCGACTGTCCGGGCCGAGGCCGGCCGCCGTGACGATCGCGCCGACCAGCGCGGAGGGGTAGCGGGGGCGCACCCGGTCGTATCGTTCGGCGACGGAGTCGAAGGTCTCGCGCAGCATGGGGCTTCGCCTTTCGGAGGGGGCGGGGTCTTGTAGGGAGACGGGGGAAAGATCCGTAGTCTGCCGCCGCGCCCGTGCTGGCCGCCCCCGGTTTTCCGCCGACGGCGGAACGCCGGGCCGGACAGCCGCGCGCCTCCTACGCTGAGCAGGTGAGCAACCATGACGAGGCCCGAGTCATCCCCCTGGCCCCGCCCCGCGAGCCCCTCTGGCGGGACCTGGTCGGAGACGTCCTGCGCCGCGAGCGCCAGACGCAGGAGCGCACGCTGAAGGACGTCGCCGAGGAGGCCCGGATCTCCGTGCCGTACCTCTCCGAGGTGGAACGGGGCCGCAAGGAAGCCTCCTCCGAAGTCCTCGCCGCCGCCGCCCGCGCCCTCGGTCTCACCCTCGCCGACCTCCTCGCCCGCACCCAGGGCGAACTGATCCGCGTCACCTCCCACCGCACCCCCACCCGCCGCCGCGCGACGACACCCTCGTCGTACAACGGCCTGTGCCTGGCGGCCTGACCACCACACCGACCACCTCCGGCGCCCCCAACCCTCCGGCCATCACCCGAACACGGCCGCACCACCCGAACCGAGCCGCCTCCCGAGCCGGGTTCCCGCCCACCCCCTCGACCGCAGTCCGCCCCTCGGCCACCGCCCGAGCCCGGGCGGTGCCGGGGCCTGCGTGGTGGTCCGGACTCGGGTGGCGGCCGGGCCTGGAACCCTGCCCGAGCCCGAAGCCCCGCCTACCCCCAGGTGCCACCCGCTTTTCGGCGCTTGCCACTTCCCAGCACCTGCCGCGTCGGCGCCCCTCCCCTCAGCGCCTGCTCAGCACCTCGTCCGCCAACCCGTACTCCACCGCCTCCTCGGCCGTGAAGACCTTGTCGCGGTCCATGTCGGTGCGCAGGGTGGTGGTGCTGTGGCCGGTGTGGCGGGCGAGGACGTTCTCGACCTGGGTGCGGATGCGGACCATTTCCTTCGCCTGGAGGGCGAGGTCGGAGACCATGCCGCGTTGGCCGCCGGTGGCGGGCTGGCCCAGGAGGACGCGGGCGTGTTCCAGGATGAACCGGCGTCCGGGGTCGCCGCCGGCCAGGAGGACCGCTGCGGTGGAGGCCGCCTGGCCGACGCAGAAGGTCGAGATCGGGGCCTTGACGTACGACATCGTGTCGTAGATCGCCATGAGCGAAGTGAACGAGCCGCCGGGGGAGTTGATGTACAGGGCGATCTCGTTCTCCGGGGCCGCCGACTCCAGGTGCAGGAGCTGCGCGATCACCACGTTGGCGACGCCGTCGTCGATCTCCGTGCTGAGGAAGATGATCCGCTCGGACAGCAGCCGGCTGTAGATGTCGTAGGACCGCTCGCCCTGCGGGGTCCGCTCGATGACGTACGGAATCGTGTAGGAGCCCATCGTCACAGTCCCATCCGTCGTTCGCGGGCAGCCGGGCGTAGATCGGCGAGCGAGCTGACGATCCGGTCGACCATCCCGTACGCCACCGCCTCCTCGGCGGTGAACCAGCGGTCGCGGTCGCTGTCGCGGGACACCGTCTCCTCGGACTGTCCCGTGCGTTCGGCGAGGAGCCGCTCGATGGTCCGCTTGGTGTGCTCCAGGTTCGCCGCCTGGATCTCGATGTCCGAGGTCGTGCCGCCGATCCCGGCGGACGGCTGGTGCATCATCACCCGGGCGTGCGGCAGCGCGTACCGCTTGCCGGGCGCCCCCATGGTCAGCAGGACCTGGCCCATGCTGGCCGCGAAGCCCATCGCGAGCGTCGCCACGTCGTTCGGGATCAGCTGCATGGTGTCGTGGATGGCGAGCCCCGAATGGACCTCGCCGCCGGGCGAGTTGATGCACAGGACGATGTCCGCGCGCGGATCCTCGGCGGCCAGCACGAGCAACTGCGTGCAGATCCGCTGGGCGGACACCTCGTCGACCTGGGTCCCGAGGAACACCATGCGCTGCGCGAGCAGTTGGCCCGCGAGATGGTCGTCGAAACGGGTCGGCTGTGTGTCGCCGTCGGCGAGGGTGAGAGGGGGAGTCATCGCGTCTCCTTGGTTCCGGTTGCGATGACTCCACTCTTGACCCGCGACGGCCCCGGAAAGCCGTTTCTCTGCCGGGAGCAGAGCGGCTCTGCCGAGAGCAGATCGGCGTGACGCCGGACAGCTCAGCGCAACGTCCGGAAGAACGCCCGCACGTCCGCCACCAGCAGATCCGGCTCCTCCAGCGCCGCGAAGTGCCCGCCCCGGTCGTACTGAGTCCACCGCACGATGTTGTCCGTGCGCTCCGCCCGGTGCCGCAGCGCGATCTGGAGCTCCGCCGGGAACAGCGCCAGCGCCGTCGGCACGGTGGACGGCTCGCTGGGACGGGCGTGGCGGCCGGTCGTCGTGTGGGCCCGCTCGTAGTAGATCCGGGCGGCGGAGTTCGCCGTCCCGGTCAGCCAGTACACCATCACGTTCGTCAGCAGGAGATCCCGGTCGACGGCCTCCTCCGGCAACTCTTCCGAGTCCGTCCACTCACGGAACTTCTCGATGATCCAGGCGAGTTGACCGATCGGCGAGTCCGTCAGCCCGTACGCCAGGGTCTGCGGCCTCGTCGAGTGGACCGCGGCGTACGCGGACGCGTCGGCCGTCCACGCGGACCAGCTCTCCCAGGAGGCGAGTGTCCGCTCCCGCTCGGCGGGGCTCAGCGCCTCCAGTTCCTCCAGCGTCGGCTCGCTGGTCGCCTGCGCCCCCGGCAGCAGGTTGAGGTGGACGCCGGTCACCCGCCCGGGATGCGCGCGTCCCAGCTCCCGGGAGATCGCGGAGCCCCAGTCGCCGCCCTGCGCCCCGAACCGCTCGTACCCGAGCCGCGTCATCAGCTCGGCCCACGCGTCCGCGATCCGCCCGGCCTCCCAGCCGCTCTCGGTCGTCGGCCCGGAGAACCCGAACCCCGGAATGCTCGGCACGACGACGTGGAAGGCGTCCGCCGCGTCCCCGCCGTGCGCCACGGGATCGGTGAGCGGTCCGACGACGTCCAGGAACTCGACGACCGACCCGGGCCAGCCGTGCGTCAGGATCAGCGGGACGGCGTCCGGCTCGGGGGAGCGGACGTGGGCGAAGTGGACGCGCGCCCCGTCGATGACCGTCGTGAACTGGGGCCATGCGTTCAGCCGCGCCTCCGCCGCCCGCCAGTCGTACCGGTGGCGCCAGTGGTCGGCGAGTTCGCGCAGGTAGTCCACCGGCACGCCGTACGACCAGCCGGAACCGGGGATCTCCGCGGGCCAGCGGGTGCGGTCGAGGCGGTCGTGGAGGTCGTCGAGGTCGGCCTGCGGGACGTCGATGCGGAACGGGTGGATCGTCATGAGCCGGATGCTAGTTCGGCCTGTTCCCGGGGCCGCCGGATTTTTCGTCCGACGGAACTCTCTTTCCGGCGGGTATTTCTTCCGGCCGAGCGATGAGTTTGCCGGGAAGCGGGGGTCGATACACATGACCGCGTCATCCCAGACCCCGGGGAGCCCCAGTGACCACCGACGGATTCATCACCTGCCTCTGGTTCGACGACCAGGCCGAGGACGCCGCCCACCACTACGTGTCGATCTTCAAGAACTCCAGCGTCGGCAAGGTCTCCCGCTACCCCGAGGGCGGCCCGCGCCCCGCCGGCAGCGTCCTGACCGTCGAGTTCACCGCGAACGGCCAGCAGTTCGTGGCCCTCAACGGCGGCCCCATGTTCACGTTCAGCGAGGCCGTCTCCTTCCAGATCATGTGCGCGGACCAGGAAGAGGTCGACTACTACTGGACGAAGCTGACCGAGGGCGGCGGCCAGCCAGGCCCCTGCGGCTGGCTCAAGGACAAGTACGGGGTGTCCTGGCAGGTCGTCCCGATCCGGTTCATGGAGCTCTTCTCCGATCCCGATCAGGCCAAGGCCGCCCGCGTCAACCAGGCCATGCTGTCCATGGGCAAGCTCGACATCGCCGCCCTGGAGAAGGCGGCCGAGGGCGAATGACCGGCGTGCCGATACGCGGAAGCTCCGGCCGGTGAGACCCGGCCGGAGCATGCGGCGAACGGCTCAGACGCGGTCCGCGACGATCATCAGGTACTGGAAGCTGCCGTTGCGGTAGGCCGTGAGGAACGTTTCCTCGATCCCGGTCACCAGATGGTCCGCCCGGCTGCGCAGATCCCAGTAGGGGATCGCCGTCTGCGTCAGGTCCTCGACATGGACCGGGACGAGCCGGTTGCGGGACATCGCCCGGAAGTACTCCGAACGCGGGTGGATGTCGCAGATGTAGTGCGCGTTGATCAGCGACACCTCACGGGACGCCTGCCCGTACGTGTCGTTGTAGCAGCCCGTGATGGTGACGTACCGCCCGCCCCGGCGCAGCAGCCGGGCGTGCTCGGCGAACAGCAGGTCCAGCTCGACGTACATCGTCGACTCGTTGTTCCAGGACGCCGCGTACGCGCCCGTCTCGAACCCGGTGTCCAGCATGTTCCGGTGGTGGTAGCGGACCTTGCCGTCGATACCCCGCTTACGGGCCTGCTCGTTGGCGAAGTCGGCCTGCTTGGTGGAGAGCGTCACGCCGTCCGCGCCGCAGCCGTAGCGCAGATGCGCGGTGACACTGCCGCCGCCGCGCCCGCAGCCGGCGTCGAACACCCGGTCCTCGGCGGTCAGCGGGCCCAGCTTGGAGGCCAGCAGCTCCGCCTGCGCGTGTTCGAGGCGGTGCAGCTCGGCCGTCAGGCGCTCACTGCGCAGGACGGGGTCCGGCTCGTCGAGGACGCTCCAGTCGGCCTCGCCGATGCCGTAGTGGTGGTGGTACAGGTCGTCGATCTTGCCCAGGTCGAGGTTGACCGGGTTCTCCTCGGCGTTCCAGTAGTCCGCGACGCGGTTCTGGTACACGGACTGCGTGGGCAGCGAAACGAGACCGGGTCGGGTGTCGTGGGCTGTGGTCAACGGTTGCTCCTATGTCGTACGGGTTGGTGCCAGGTGGACCGGGGGTCTCACCAGTAGTCGGGCAGGTGGTATCGGTGGGTGTTGGTGGCGTGCCACTCGTGGTTGCCCGCCACCCAGTCGTCGAGGCTTCGCGCGTACCGCTCCGCGAGCGGGGAGAGGGCCGCGAGCGCGGCGGCCTCCTCCTCGAACGACTCCATGATCTGGTTGTGGATCTCGACGGCCTTCAGATAGGCGGATTTCAGGCCGCACTTGTCGTTCGCGGCGATCACCTGCGGAAGGTTCAGGTGCTCGGGGTCGGTGGCCAGCTCCTTGGTGAAGGAGTACAGGTCGTTGACGAGGGTCGTCGCGTTCGAGGCGAGGGCGGTGATCCGCTGGATCTCGGGCCGGACGTAGATCTGCTCCGGCAGCTCGTAGCCGTCGACGGCGTCGACGATCGACAGGCAGGGGCGGAAGTTGTTGAACTGCCGCATCACCAGGTACTCCCAGACCTTCGGCACGTACCCGGTCTGCGCCCAGGCCGCCTCGCCGAGGTAGCCGAGGTGCAGGCGGGCCATGTCGTGCACGAACCGGTCCGCCTGGCTCGGCGTGGACAGGGCCGCGTAGTCCTTCATCGCCCAGAAGTAGGAGCGCAGCGGACTGTCCGTCTGCATCCCTGTGTGCCACTCCTCGGTGAGGTCCGCCGGTCCGTGGAACGGGTCGAGCGCGGACTGCGCGATCACGAGCCGCCCGCCGAGCCCCGCGGCGCTGCCGCCCCGCCCCTCGGCCTCCTCGCAGTAGCAGTCGTCGACGATGTTCTCGGCCAGCAGCAGCTTCCCGGCCGCCACCAGCCGCTCCATGTCCAGCGCGTTCGGGTGCTGGAGGACGACGGCCCGGCCGAACTGGAAACCCGAGAAGTCGCCGTGCCACTCCGCCGGGAACAGCTCCAGCTCGTCGGCCCACTCCTCCACCCTGCGGTCGACCTCGGCGGCCTTCACCGGGTCGGCGGGCTCGACCTGCCGGTACTTCAGTCCCGGCACGGCCCCGGTGCGCCGCGCGTTCAGCGGCCTGAAGGGGGCGGGCGGTCCGGGCAGCGTGAACGACGAGGTGCTCATTCCGGCATGCGTCCGATCTGTACGTTCTCCAGGATGCCGACCGCGTCCGGCACCAGCACGGCCATCGAGTAGTACGCGGTGACGAGGTAGCGGATGATCGCGTTGTCGTCGATCCCCATGAACCGCACGTTCAGGCCCGGCTGGAACTCCTCCGGGATGCCCGTCTGATAGAGGCCGACGACGCCCTGGTCCTCCTCGCCGGTGCGCAGCGCGACGATGCTGGTCGTCAGGTCCGGGCCGACGGGGATCTTGCCGCACGGGAAGATCGGCACCCCCCGCCACGCGGGCACGTGGTGCCCGTTCACCTCGGCGGGCTTCGGCATCAGACCGCGCCGGTTCAGCTGCCGGAAGAACGCCGCGATCGCCTTCGGGTGCGCCAGGAACAGTGTCGTCTTGCGCCGCATCGACAGCAGCTCGTCCAGGTCGTCCGGCGTCGGCGGGCCGCCGGCCGTGGGGATGCGCTGGTCGTAGTCCGTGTTGTGCAGGAGCCCGAACTCCCGGTTGTTCACCAGCTCCCACTCCTGGCGCTCACGGATCTCCTCGACCGTGAGGCGCAGTTGCTGCTGCGTCTGGTCCATCGGCTCGTTGTAGAGGTCCGCGACCCGGGTGTGGACCTTCAGGATCGTCTGCGTGAGCGACAACTCGTACTCGCGCGGGGAGAGTTCGTAGTCGACGAACCCCGCGCCGATCGTCGGCTCACCGACGTGCCCCGCCTGCACGGGCACCTCGGCCTCGCCCGTGCGGTTCATCGGCAGCCGCTGTCTCGCCGCGTACGCCTCGAAGTGCGCCGCGAGCGACGGCACCCGCGCGGTCAGCTCCCGTACGGCGTCCCACGCCAGCGTCAGCACCACACCGGCCGTGTCCGCCCGCACCGAGGCGCTCCACAGCGGGTCCGCGCTCCCTATCGCCTCGTCGCCCAGCTGATCGCCGCCCGAGACGACCCCGACGACCTCCTCCTCGCCGTACGCCCCAGCCAGGAACCGCGTGAACCGGCCGTGCGCCACCACGTACGCCTCGGTCACCGGCTGCCCGGCCTCGAAGAGCACCTCGCCGGCCCGCACCTCGCGCGCCCGGAACCGCCCCGCCAGCTCCCGCAGCACCTCGGTGTCCGCGTAGCCGCGCAGCGGCGGGAGTTCGGTGAGTGTCTCGGGGACGATCCGGACGTCGTCCCCACCGTTCTGCTCGAACCGCACCCGTCCCCGGCCCACCGTCAGCTGGAGCCGCCGGTTGACGCGGTAGGTGCCGCCCCGCACGTCGATCCACGGCAGCGAACGGATCAGCCAGCGCGAGCTGATGCCCCGCATCTGCGGTTCGGACTTGGTGGTCGTGGCGAGCTGCCGGGCGGCGCGGGTGCCGAGGCTGGTCAGCGGGGCGGTGGTGACACCGTCCGGTGTGGACACATTCACTCCCGTCGATCTGTGCAGAGCCGCACCGGCCGGCGCCGGGAGGGCCGGCCGGATGCGTACAAGCAGCCAACCCGGTCGTGCGACGAACGCGCACCGGCGTGCGGGGGTGGCTCCTTCGCATGCGGGTCGCACGGACGGATCAACTGGTGCAGGGACCGTGATCCACGACGCCCCCGCGTCACTCTCCCGGGGAATATGTGGAACGTCCGGTTCTGTGTTAGAGGTTTTGTCGACAGTGTTCGCCGCGCGGCCCGGGGCACGCGTGACTAGCGTGGACAGCGACCTGTCGGCCGATCGGAAGGGGCGCGGTCATGGCCGTGCAGCCCGAAGGAACGCCCTGCTGGGCGGATGCGATGTTCACGGACGTCGAAGGGGCCAAGAGCTTCTACGGAGACGTCCTCGGCTGGACCTTCGGCGAGGCGTCGTCGGAGTTCGGCAGCTACACCCAGGCGTACGCGGACGGGAAGGCGGTCGCCGCTGTCGTCCCGCCGATGCCCGGCCAGGAGGGCGCCTCGCAGTGGTGCCTCTACCTCGCCTCGGACGACGCCGCCGCCACCGCCGCGAAGGTGCGCGAGAACGGCGGAGAGGTCCTGATGGAGCCCATGAAGGTGGGCGACTTCGGCACCATGAGCCTGGCCCGCGACCCCGGCGGCGCCGTCTTCGGGATCTGGCAGGCCGGCACCCACGAGGGCTTCGAGGCCGTCGCCGTGCCCGGCGCCTACTGCTGGGCCGAGGTCTTCACGCGGGACCCGCAGAAGGCGGACGCGTTCTTCCCGGCCGTCTTCGGCTACACCGTCAAGGAGATGGACGACGACGCCGTCGACTTCCGGATCTACAGCCTCGGCGACGACATGCTGATGGGCCGCATGAAGATGGGCGATGAGTTCCCGCCCGAGGTCCCGGCGTACGTCAACGTCTACTTCACGGTCGACGACTGCGACGCCGCCGTGAAGCGCGCCGTCGACGCCGGCGGCGTCCTCCGGTTCGGCCCGATGACCATGCCTTTCGGGCGGTTCGCGGCGCTCAGCGACCCGCAGGGTGCGAGCTTCTCGGTGATCGACGTGACGACGACGGAGGGGGAGAAGCCGACGCTGACCGACGTGGCATGATCGAGTCCATGCGTGAACGACTGGTGGCCGCGTGCGACGGCGCCTCCAAGGGCAACCCCGGACCGGCGGCGTGGGCGTGGGTGGTCTCCGACGACGGCGGGACGCCGGTGCGCTGGGAGGCCGGACCGCTCGGCAGGGCGACCAACAACGTCGCCGAACTCACCGCGCTGGAGCGGCTGCTGGCCGCCACCGACCCGGCCGTGCCGCTTGAGGTGCGGATGGACTCGCAGTACGCGATGAAGGCCGTCACCACCTGGCTGCCCGGCTGGAAGCGCAACGGCTGGAAGACGTCCGGCGGCAAGCCCGTCGCCAACCAGGACCTCGTCGTGCGCATCGACGAACTCCTCGGCGGGCGCACCGTCGAGTTCCGCTACGTCGCCGCCCACCAGGTCGACGGCGACCCCCTGAACGACTTCGCCGACCGCGCCGCGAGCCAGGCCGCGATCGTCCAGGAGCCGGCGAGCAGCGAACTGGGCTCGCCGGAGCCGCCGCCGTCGGCCATGACGCCGTCGTCCGGAAGCGGTGGAGGCGGCGGCGGTGCCCGGCGCGGCGGGAAGCCGGCCCGGAAGGCGGGCTCCTCCTCCCGCACCCTCAAGGCCAAGTTCCCCGGCCGCTGCGTCTGCGGACGCTCCTACGCGGCCGGCGAGGACATCGCGAAGAACGCCCAGGGGTGGGGTCACCCGGAGTGCCGCGCGGAGGCTACCGGCTGAACCGGACACGTGCCGAACGTGCGCTGAGCGACGCCCACCGACTGCTACCCTGCGTCGTCCCTTGCCCACGTTCGGTCAATTTCAGAGGTGTGCGTGAAGGTCGCCTGCGTCGGTGGCGGGCCCGCCGGCCTGTATCTCTCGATCCTGCTCAAGCGACGGAACCCGTCGTCCGACATCACCGTCCACGAACGGGGCCCGGAGGGCTCCACCTACGGCTGGGGCGTCACCTACTGGCGTGAACTCCTCGAAAAACTCCACCGCCACGACCCCGAGTCCGCCCGCCTGATCGACGCCGCCTCCGTCCGCTGGACCGAGGGCGTCGCCCACATCCGCGGCACCGCCACCCGCCAGCCCGGCGACGAGGGCCACGGCATCGGCCGCCACCGCATGCTGGAGATCCTCGCGGCCCGCGCCCGCGAACTCGGCGTCCGCCTGGAGTTCGAGTCCGAGATCACCCCGGACACCCTCCCCGACGCCGACCTCGTCGTCGCCGCCGACGGCGTCCACAGCGCCCTGCGCACCCGGCACGCCGACGCCTTCGGCGCCGAGGTGAAGGACGGCCGCAACGCCTACGTCTGGCTCGGCACCACCAAGGTCTTCCCCACCTTCACCTTCGCGTTCGTCGAGACCGACCACGGCTGGGTCTGGTGCTACGGCTACCCCTACGACGACGAGCACAGCACCTGCGTCATCGAATGCGCCCCCGAGACCGTCACCGGCCTCGGTCTCGACGGCGAGGGCGGCCTGGCCGTCCTGGAGAAGCTGTTCGCGGACATCCTCGACGGCCACACCCTCATCGGCCGCGAACCCGGCCCCTGGCCCGCCTTCCGCACCCTCACCAACCGCACCTGGCACCACGAGAACGTCGTCCTCCTCGGCGACGCCGCCCACACCACGCACTACTCCATCGGCGCCGGCACCACCCTCGCCCTGGAGGACGCCATGGCCCTCGCCGACGCCCTCCAGGAACACCCCGGCGACCTCCCCCGCGCCCTCGCCGCCTACGAGGCCGAGCGCAAGGCCGCACTGCTGTCCACGCAGAGCGCCGCCCGCTACAGCGCCCAGTGGTACGAGAACCTCGCCCGGTACATCGACCTGCCCCCGCGGCAGATGTTCGCCCTGCTCGGCCAGCGCCACTCGCCGCTCCTGCCCTACGTCCCGCCCCAGCTCTACTACCGCCTCGACCGCGCCGCCGGCTCCCTGGAACCGCTGCGCCGGTTCAAGCGCTGGCTCGGACCGAAGCTCGCCCGCAACGTCCACGCACGGGTCCTGACCTCCCGGAAGTAGGCCGGGGAAACCTCGCCGGCCTTTGGTGAATGGCGATTCACTGTTACGGTGAATCGCCATTCACCTTCTTTTTTCGCGCTGGAGTTCCCATGGGGTCGCCCGTCCCGATACCCGCCACCAGGCCCGACGGCCTCCGCAGCCGCCTCACCATCCCCGCGCTGGCCTTCGGCGGCATCCTCATGGCCGTCATGCAGACGGTCGTGGTCCCCCTCCTCCCCGACCTCCCGCGCCTCACCCACTCCTCCGCGTCCGCCGTCTCCTGGATGGTCACCGCCGCCCTCCTCTCCGGCGCCGTCCTCACCCCCGTCCTCGGCCGCGCCGGCGACATGTACGGCAAGCGGCGCGTCCTGCTGCTGTCCTTCGCGATGCTCTCCGTCGGCTCGGTGATCTGCGCGCTCACCTCCCAGATCGGCATCCTCATCGCCGCCCGCGCCCTCCAGGGCGCCGCCTCCGCGATCATCCCGCTCTCCATCAGCATCCTGCGCGACGAACTCCCGCTGGAGAAAAGGGGATCGGCCGTCGCGCTGATGAGCTCCACCGTCGGGATCGGCGCCGCGCTCGGACTCCCGGCCGCCGCTGTCGTCGTCCAGTACTCCAACTGGCACGTCATGTTCTGGGTGACCGCAGCGCTGGGGGCGCTCGGGCTCGCGCTCATCCGGTGGACGGTGCGGGAGTCGCCGGTGCGGGAGGCCGGGCGGTTCGACGTGACCGGCGCGGTGGGGCTCGCGGCCGGGCTCGTGTGTCTGCTGCTCGCCGTGTCGCAGGGCGGGCAGTGGGGGTGGGGGAGCGGCCGGATCACCGGGCTGTTCGCCGCCGCCGGGGTGGTGCTCGCGCTGTGGTGGTGGCAGCAGGGGCGGGCCGCACGGCCGCTCGTGGACCTGCGGCTGGTGACCAGCGCGCGGGTGGGGCTGCCGCATGTCGCGGCCCTGCTCACCGGGTTCGCGTTCTACGCCAACTCCCTCGTCACCGCGCAACTCGTGCAGGCACCGAAGGAGACCGGGTACGGGCTCGGCCTCTCCCTCGTCGAGACCGGGCTGTGCCTGCTGCCGGGCGGCGTCATCATGCTGTTCCTCTCCCCGGTGTCCGCGCGGATCTCAGCGGCCCGGGGAGCGCGGGTCACCCTCGCGCTGGGGACCGCCGTCATCGCCTGCGGGTACGTCGTCCGGATGGCCGACAGCCACTCGCTGGCCGTGATCATGCTGGGGGCGGCGGTCGTCTCCGTCGGGACGACGTTCGCGTACTCGGCGCTCCCCTCGCTGATCCTGGGGGCCGTCCCCGCCGGGCAGACCGCCTCCGCCAACGGGGTCAACGTCCTGATGCGGACCATCGGACAGGCGGTGTCCAGCGCGGCGGTCGCGGCGGTGCTGGTGCATCACACGGCGCCGGTGGGCGGGGTGCCGGTGCCGACGCTGCACGGCTACCTGGTCGCGTTCTCCGTGGCGGGGGTGGTGGCACTCGTGGCGAGCGCGGTGGCGCTGACGATTCCTCGGGAGGAGAAGGCGGGGGAGGGCGCACGGGAGGGCCGGGGCGCGCGGGAAGGGGTGAAGGAGAGAGCATGAGAGGCGTGAGAACTCCCGGCACCCCTGGCACGTCCGACACCCCGAGCACGTCCGGCACCCCGAGTGCTTTTAGCGGCCCGCGCTCCGCGACCCCCTCGCGGCGCGACGCCGAGACGACCAAAGCGGCGATCCTCAAGGCCGTCCGGCATCTCCTCGCCCGGCAGCCGCGGGCCGACATCACGCTGAAGGCGGTCGCCGAACGGGCGGGCGTGAGCGCGCCGCTGGTGCTGAAGTACTTCGGCAACAAGGACGCGCTGTTCGCCCGGGTGATGTCGTTCGAGGCGGACACGGAGGTCCTGCTGGACGCGCCGCTGGAGGAGCTGGGGCGGCACATGGTCCGGCGCGTGGTGGGAGGCCAGCGGGAGGAGGGCACCGACCCCGTCCTGCGGGTCGTCTTCGCGTCGATGCACGGTGAGCACGGGGACGACGTGCGCGCGAACTTCCGGGCCCAGGTCATCGACCGCCTCGCCGCCCGCCTCCCCGGCCCGGACGCCGCCCTGCGCGCGGAACTCGCGGTGGCCACGCTCCTCGGACTCGGGGTGATGAACGGGATCGCCCGGGGCGAGGCGGTGCGGGCCACCCCGGTCGAGGAGATCGTGGCCCGCTACGGCCCGAAGGTGCAGGCGATCCTGACGGACCCGCCGAACGGGACGGGCTGAACGGGCCGGAGTGCGGCGGCGCCCTGAACACCCCGTGCGGATCCAGCCGGGCCGCTGTTCCGCGAGGCGCCCCCGTTTCCGCTCCCACCGGCCCTGATGACAGACTGCGGCCATGGAGCAGCGCGCATTCAAGAGGACCCCTCGGTCCGCATCCGTCATCGGCCTCGGCACCTGGCAGCTCGGCGCCGACTGGGGCGACGTCGACGAGAAGGAAGCCCTCGCGGTCCTGGACGCGGCCGTCGAGTCCGGCGTCACCTTCTTCGACACCGCCGACGTCTACGGCGACGGCCTCAGCGAACAGACCATCGCGACGTACCTGCGCTCCCGCCCGGAGCTGGACGTCTTCGTCGCCACCAAGATGGGCCGCCGCGTCGAGCAGCTCCCCGAGAACTACGTCCTCGACAACTTCCGCGCCTGGAACGACCGTTCACGGCGCAACCTGGGCGTGGACCGCCTCGACCTGGTCCAGCTGCACTGCCCGCCCACCCCCGTCTACTCCAGCGGCGAGGTGTTCGACGCCCTCGACACCCTGGTCGCCGAGGAACGCATCGCCCACTACGGCGTCAGCGTCGAGACCTGCGCCGAGGCGCTCACCGCGATCGCCCGCCCCGGTGTCGCCAGCGTCCAGATCATCCTCAACCCGCTGCGCCTCAAGCCTCTCGCCGAGGTCCTCCCCGCCGCCGAGAAGGCCGGAGTCGCGGTCATCGCGCGCGTGCCCCTCGCCTCCGGCCTGCTGTCCGGGAAGTACACGAAGGACACCGTCTTCCCGGCCAACGACCACCGCACCTACAACCGGCACGGCGAGGCGTTCGACCAGGGCGAGACGTTCTCCGGCGTCGACTACGCGACCGGCGTCGAGGCGGCCGTCGAGTTCGCGGACCTCGCCCCCGAGGGCGTCACCCCCGCCCAGCTCGCCCTGCGCTGGATCCTCCAGCAGCCCGGCGTCACCACCGTCATCCCCGGCGCCCGCAACCCCGGCCAGGCCCGCGCCAACGCGAGCGCCGCGGACCTGCCCGAGCTGGACGCCGCCACCCTGGCCTCGATCCGCGACCTGTACGACCGCCGGATCAAGGACCAGGTCGAGAACCGCTGGTAGCGGCTACTCGGAGTCGGCGGAGGAGTCGGCGGAACGCGCCTTGCGCAGCGAGGCGATGCAACCGCCGATCGCCTCCTGCAACTCCTCCAGCTGCTTGACCATGTCGTCCTCGTAGAAGTCCTGCGCGTCGTCGAAGGTCAGCTCCTCGAACACCTTCGTGGCGCGCTGGAGGCTGCTGTAGAACTTCGTGCGCCGCTCCTGGACCCGGAGTTCGGGATCGGCCTCGACGGTCTCCACGACGAGGTTCTTCATCGTGTCGTACGCCTCGGACGCCCACTCGCCGGCGTCCTCGTCGTCGTTCAGCTCGTCGATGAGGGACAGGTGCCGCTCGGCCTCCTCGCGCAGCTCCCTCGGCGCGTCGATCGTCTGCCCGGCCGGGGTCTTCACCTGGCCGGACTCGGCGATCTGCCGGACGTACCCGATGCGGTCGGCGGAGCGGCTCTCCGTCGCGACGGCCTTCTTCAGGTCGTCGGTGCGCACGACGTCCCGGGCCAGCTCGGCCTGGAGCGTCGGGTCCTCCTTGATGCGGTCCAGGAGGGCGGCGCGGGCGGCCCGCGCGGTGGACGGGTCGGCGAGGATCGCGGCGCGCAGGGCCGTCGGGTTCTCGGCGACCTCCAGAGCCTTCGTCGGCCGGATGCCCTCCGCCTCGGCGGCCTCCGAGATCGCGGTGCCGCGCTCGGACGTCGCGCTGGAGCGGGACACGTAGTAGCTCAGCCAGACGTCCGCGTCCGGGAGCTGGACGTCCTGGCCCGGCTCCAACTCCTCGAACTGCGGCACCAGACCGTCGTCGGCCGCGCGGTCCCACGCCTTGTAGTAGCGCATCACACGCTCGGGGGAGCACTCGGCCAGCTCGGCGAACTCCTTCGCCGACACCTTGTCGCCGCTCTCGCCCGCGGTCTGACCGCCGGGCCGCACACTGCGCGCCACCTTCAGCCCGAAGGCCCAACCACCGGTCCGCGCGTACGCGCCGAACTCCCGCGCGTCCCGCACCACGGCGTCGGCGAGCGGGGCGAACTCCACCTCGGCGGGCATCTCGGACGGGTCGATCGCCAGGGTCACGGAAGACTCCTCAAGAGAACTGCTGGGCTTGTGAACATGCAGACCGGCAGCCTATATCGACCCGTTGACGCCACTTTGGCAAGACCCGCGCGGGCCCGCCCCACCCGGCCGAAACGTCTCCTCAGTTCGGCCGGAACGTCTTGAAGAACGTCTTCAGCGCCTCCACGTTGACCGGTTTCTCCCAGTCCGCCTCAGGCGTCGTCCACCGCAGGGAGAACCCGGAGTGCTCCCCGGTCAAAAACCCCCGCCCGAAGGTGCGCAGCACCCCGCCGTGCCCGTCGTCCTGGACCCACTCCATGTCGGCAGCCTTGAAGCCCTGGTACGTCGTCGCCCGGATCTCCCCGATCCGATGGAACCCCTTCTCCTTGCGCAGCTCCGGCTCGACGGTGTCCCGCCACACCTCGACCGGGTCCGGGCCGAGCCGTGTGCTGAAGGTGACGGCGAGGGTCCGGTCGTCGCCCTTCGCGCCGAACGTCACCCGGAACGCCAGATCGCCCTGCCTGCGGGTCTCCACCCGCTTCCACCCCTTCGGCAGCGCGACCGAGAAGCCCTCGGGCGCGCGGTAGACCGTGAACCGGGCGGCCGGGGCGGAGGGGGAGGGGTGCGGTGACGGAGGGGCCGAGGTGGCCGCCTGCGAGGGGGTGGGGGTCGGGGTGGGCGTGGGAGTCGGCGCCGGAGGGGTGCTCCGTCCGACTTCGTTGTCAGCGGGCGCAGGCGCGGTCGTCGAGGGCCGGGCCTGCGCGTCCGTGCCCGCCTCCTCGGTACCCGGCAGCTGGTTCGTCGCCGCGAGCGCGGCGACGGCGACCGTCACCACCGCGAGAGCCGTCCCCGCGGCCATCGCCCGCCCGCGCCACCGCGG
>NZ_JBTYMC010000114.1:0-19152 GCF_054880855.1 Streptomyces sp. S6
ACGCCGTCCCGCACCGCCCGGCCGACATGCTCACCGAGGCCACCGCCCGGGGCGCCGTGGACGCCGCCCGCGACCGCATGGGCCGCGCGCTGCCGCTGGTCGACGTGCGCACCCTGCTCGGTGAGAGCCTGGACGCCGCCCGCTGGGACGACATCGCCGAACGCTGCCTGACCTGCGGGAACTGCACCATGGTCTGCCCCACCTGCTTCTGCGTCACCACCGAGGAGGTCACCGACCTCACCGGCGACCACACCGAACGCTGGCAGCGCTGGGACTCCTGCTTCGACCTGGACTTCTCCCACCTGCACGAAGGACCCGTCCGGGCCTCCGGGCGCTCCCGCTACCGGCAGTGGATGACCCACAAACTCGCCACCTGGCACGACCAGTTCGGCAGCTCCGGCTGCGTCGGCTGCGGCCGGTGCGTCGCCTGGTGCCCGGCCGGCATCGACATCACCGAGGAGGCCGCCGCCCTGGAGGCCGAACGCGGGACGGAGAACGGACGATGACCGCGGACTTACCCGGCGCGCTCGGCGCCGAACACCGGGAGCGGCTCCTGAAGGCCGCCCAGGAGACGACCCTGCGCCCAGGGACCCGGCTCTTCGACGAGGGCGGCGGCGCGGACCGCTTCTGGGTCCTGCGCGACGGCACGGTCGCCCTCGACGTCCACGTCCCCGGCCGCCGCCCGCCCGTCGTCGAGACCCTCGGCGCCGGCGACCTGGTCGGCTGCTCCTGGCTCTTCGCGCCGTACGTCTGGCAGCTCGGGGCCGTCACCACCACCCCGGTCGAGGCGTACGAGTTCGACGCGGTCGCCGTGCGGCGGATGTGCGAACAGGACGCCGGCCTCGGCCGGGCGGTCGGCCAGTGGGTCGGCCAGGTGCTGGCCGGCCGTCTCGGCGCCGCCCGCACGCGCCTCGTCGACCTCTACGGAGGCCGGTCATGAGCGGCTTACCCGTACCGCACCTGGTCGTCGACCGGCGGGCGGAGACCGCGGACACGGTCACACTGCGGCTCGAACCGGTGGGGGAGGCGCTCGGCGAGTTCACGCCGGGGCAGTTCGCGATGGTGCACTGCTTCGGCCGGGGCGAGATCCCCCTGTCGGTCAGCTCCGTCCAGGCCACCGGCGGCCTCGCCCACACCGTCCGTGCCGTCGGCGCGGTCTCCGCCGGACTGTGCGCGGCCCGCGTCGGAGACGTCCTGGGCGTGCACGGCCCCTACGGCACCGGCTGGGAACTGGAACAGGCCCACGGGCAGGACGTCCTCGTCGTGGCCGGCGGCATCGGCCTCGCCCCGCTGCGCCCCCTGGTCCTCGAAGCGCTCGCCGCACCAGGCCGGTACGGCAACGTCAGCGTCCTCGCCGGGGCCCGTACCCCGGACGACCTGATCGCCCGCGACGACCTGGCGCACTGGCGGACCGCGTACACGGGAGTGACCGTCGACCGGCCCGACCCCGACTGGGACGGCGACGTCGGCGTCGTCACCCGGCTCCTCGGCCGCGCCCCGTTCACCCCGGCCCGCACCTGGGCGTTCGTCTGCGGACCCGAGCCGATGATCCGAGCCACCGCCCGCGACCTCGTCCACCTCGGCGTCGTCCCGCAGCGCGTCCGCGTCTCCCTGGAGCGCAACATGCGCTGCGCGACCGGCCACTGCGGCCACTGCCAGCTCGGCCCCCTGCTGATCTGCCGGGACGGCCCCGTCACCGGCTGGGACCGGGTCGAGCCCCTGCTGTCCGTGAGGGAGCTGTGAGATGAGCACCCCGAACACCCCCACGCTCGCCGTGTTCAAACTGGCGTCCTGCGACGGCTGCCAGCTCACCCTGCTGGACTGCGAGGACGAACTCCTCGCCCTGGCCGGCGAGGTGCGGATCGCCCACTTCCTGGAGGCGAGCAGCGCCGTCGAACCCGGCCCCTACGACCTGGCCCTCGTCGAGGGCTCGGTCACCACCCCCGCCGACGCCGACCGCGTCCACGCGATCCGCGCCGCGTCCCGGCGGCTCGTGACGATCGGCGCCTGCGCGACCGCCGGCGGCATCCAGGCCCTGCGGAACTTCGCCGACGTCGACGAGTACCGGCGCGTGGTCTACGCCCACCCCGAGTACGTCACCACCCTCGCCGACTCCACCCCTGTCTCCGCGCACGTCCCCGTCGACTTCGAACTGCGCGGCTGCCCGATCGACCGCAGCCAGCTCCTCGAAGTGCTCACCGCCCACCTCGCCGGACGCCGGCCCGACATCCCGGACCACAGCGTCTGCTTCGAGTGCAAGAGGCGCGGCACGGTCTGCGTCACCGTCGCCGACGGCACCCCCTGCCTCGGCCCCGTCACCCACGCCGGATGCGGCGCGCTGTGCCCCGCCCACCGGCGCGGCTGCTTCGGCTGCTTCGGCCCGTCCGGCTCGGTGAACCTGCCCGCCCTGATCCCGCTGCTGCGCCGCGACGGCCTCGACGAGGACGCCGTGAGCCGCTTCCTGCACACCTTCAACGCCGCCGCCTTCGACAAGGAGCTGAACCCGTGACCCACCGAGGTTCGCGTGTCCTGCACGTCGGCGCCCTGTCCCGGGTCGAGGGCGAGGGCGCGCTGAGCCTGCGCGTCCACGACGGCACCGTCACCGAGGCACGCCTGGAGATCTACGAACCGCCCCGCTTCTTCGAGGCGTTCCTGCGCGGGCGCTCCTACACCGAGCCGCCCGACATCACCGCCCGCGTGTGCGGGATCTGCCCGGTCGCCTACCAGATGAGCGCGTGCGCGGCGATCGAGGACGCCTGCGGGGTGCACGTGCCCCCACAGATCCAGGCCCTGCGCAGGCTCCTGTACTGCGGCGAGTGGATCGAGAGCCAGACCCTGCACATCCACCTCCTGCACGCCCCCGACTTCCTCGGCGTGTCCGGCGCGATCGAACTGGCCCGCACCCACCGGATGGAGGTGGAGCGGGGCCTGCGGCTGAAGAAGGCGGGCAACTCCCTCATGGAACTCGTCGGGGGACGCGCGATCCACCCCGTCAACGTCCGCCTGGGCGGCTTCCACCGCGCCCCGTCCCCGGCCGAACTCCGGTTAATCGAACCGGAGCTGAGGCGCTCCTTGGACGACGCCTGGGACACCGTCCGCTGGGTGGCCGGCTTCGACTTCCCCGACGCCCGCACCGACGCCGACCTCCTCGCCCTGGCCGCCCCCGGCACCTACGCCATCGAGAGCGGCACCCCGACCGTCCTGCGCGCCGACGGCACCACCGGCTCCTTCCCGGTCCGGGACTTCGAGCAGCGCGTCCGCGAGACCCACGTCCCGCACTCCACCGCCCTGTACTCCCGGCTCGACGGGCGCGTCCACCTCACCGGCGCCCTCGCCCGGTTCGCGGTGGGTGGACGCGGACTCTCCCCGCTGGCCCGGCAGGCGGCCGTCGAGGCGGGGCTCGGGGACCCCCGCGACGGCGCGGTGTGCCGCAACCCCTACCGCTCCGTCCTGGTCCGGGCCGTGGAGGTGGTGTACGCGGTCGAGGAGGCCCTGAGGATCATCACCACGTACGAGCCGCCCGCGCACCCCTGCACCGAGGTCCCGCCCGTCGCGGGCGTCGGACACGGCGCCACCGAGGCCCCGCGCGGACTGCTGTACCACCGCTACGCACTCGACGCCCGGGGCACCGTCACCGACGCCCGCATGGTCCCGCCCACCGCGCAGAACCAGGGCGCCATCGAGGCCGACCTGCGCCGCCTCGCCCAGCGGGCCGTCAGCGAACACGACCCGGACGACGACGAGCTGACCGCCCTGTGCGAACGGGCGATCCGCAACCACGACCCGTGCATCTCCTGCGCCACCCACTTCCTCGACCTGAGGGTCGTGCGCACCTCGGTGGACGGCTCTTCATGAGATACCTCGACGAATACCGTGACCCCGTCCTCGCCCGGCACCTGCTGGACGAGCTGAAGGCCACCGCCACCCGCCCCTGGCGGATCATGGAGGTGTGCGGCGGCCAGACCCACACCCTGGTCCGCCAGGGCATCGACGAACTCCTGCCCGCCGGCATCCGCATGATCCACGGCCCCGGCTGCCCGGTCTGCGTCACCCCGCTGGAGACCCTCGACCGGGCCATGGCGATCGCCGCCCGCCCCGGCGTGACCTTCACCAGCTTCGGCGACATGCTGCGCGTCCCCGGCACCGGCACCGACCTGCTGTCCCTGCGGGCGCGCGGCGCCGACGTCCGGGTCGTGTACGCCCCCATGGACGCCGTACGCCTCGCCGCCCGGCACCCCGACCGCGAGGTGGTGTTCCTGGCGGTCGGCTTCGAGACGACCGCGCCGGCCGTCGCGACGGCCGTGCTGCACGCCGCCCGGCTCGGCCTGGCGAACTTCTCGACGCTCGTCAGCCACGTCCTCGTGCCCCCGGCGATGACCGCGCTGCTCGACGACCCCGACCGTGAGGTCCAGGCGTTCCTCGCCGCCGGGCACGTGTGCGCGGTCACGGGCTGGCGCGAGTACGAACCGATCGCCGCCCGCCACCGGGTCCCGATCGTCGTCACCGGTTTCGAACCGCTGGACCTGCTGGAGGGCGTCCTGATGGCCGTGCGGCAACTGGAGGCGGGCCGCCACGAGGTGGAGAACCAGTACGCGCGGGCCGTGCGGCGGGCCGGGAACACCGCCGCGCAGACGGCCGTCCGCACCGTCTTCCAGGTCACCGACCGGGCCTGGCGCGGCATCGGCCCCCTGCCCGCCAGCGGGCTCGAACTCGCCGAGAAGTACACGCGGTTCGACGCGGCCCGCCGCTTCGACGTGGGCGCCCTGAGCCCCGCCGAGGACCCCGCCTGCATCGCGGGCACCATCCTCACCGGCGCCCGCCTGCCCACCGACTGCACCGCGTACGGCACCCGCTGCACACCCCGCCACCCCCTCGGCGCCCCCATGGTGTCGTCCGAGGGCACCTGCGCCGCCTTCCACGCGGCCGGACGCGTCAGGAGCGCCCCATGACCATCGAGTGCCCGGCACCCCGCCACGAGGACGAGGTCGTCCTCCTGGGCCACGGCGCCGGCGGACGGCTCACCGCCGAGCTCCTCGACCGGGTGATCCTGCCCGCGACCGACGCCGGTCCCGGCCCTCTGGAGGACGCCGCCCTCCTGCCCGGCCACCGCGACCTGGTGATCAGCACGGACGGCTTCGTCGTCAGCCCGCTGTTCTTCCCCGGCGGTGACATCGGCTCCCTCGCCGTCCACGGCACCGTCAACGACCTCGCGATGCGCGGGGCCCGGCCGCTCGCGCTGACGGTCTCCCTCGTCGTGGAGGAGGGGCTGGCGCTGGCCGACCTGCGGGCCGTCATGGGCTCGCTCGGGAAGGCGGCGCGCGAGGTGGGTGTTCCCGTGGTCGCCGGGGACACCAAGGTCGTCGGGCGGGGCGCCGCCGACAAGCTGTTCGTCACCACCACCGGCGTCGGACAGCGGCACACCGCGCTGTGCCCGTCCGCCGCGCTCGCCCGCCCCGGCGACGCGGTCCTGCTCTCCGGGCCCGTCGCACTGCACGGCACGACCGTCCTCAGCACCCGGGAAGGGCTCGGCTTCGAGAGCGCCATCGCCTCCGACACCCGCCCCCTGCACCGGCTGGTCGCCGCCCTCGCCCCGCTGGGCCCCGCCGTCCACACCCTGCGCGACCCCACCCGGGGCGGCCTCGCCGCCGCCCTCAACGAGATCGCCCGGGACTCCCACGTCGCCGTCGAGATCGACGAACCCGCCGTCCCCGTCCCCGGTCCGGTCGCCGCCGCCTGCGACCTCCTCGGCCTCGACCCCCTCGTCGTCGCCAACGAAGGCTGCCTCGTCGCCTTCGTCACCCCCGACGCGGCCGACGCGGCACTGACCGCCCTGCGCTCCCTGCCGGAGGGCACGGAAGCCGTCCGCATCGGCGAGGTCCTCCCCGCCGGCCCCGTCGGCCGGGTCACCCTGCGCACCCTGGTCGGCGCCCGGCGCCTCGTCGACATGCCGCTGGGGGAACTCCTGCCGCGGATCTGCTGACGGGGGGCCGAACGGCCCCCGGTACGCCCCCTGCGGCCCATGCCCCGCGGCAGCGCGCGGCGTGACGCTGGCGATGCGGGCGGGCTCCGTGCCCGCCGCAGCGCACGCAACCGACACCGAGAGGCGGAACGACCCCGATGGACAAGCCGACCAAGTACGTCTACACGTTCGCCGAGGGCGGCCGGGAGATGGCTGCCCTCCTCGGTGGGAAGGGCGCCGGGCTCGCGGAGATGACGCGGCTCGGGCTCCCTGTGCCGCCCGGGTTCACCGTCAGCACCGAGGCGTGTGTCGCCTACCTGGAGACCGGGCACGAGCCGGAGGCGCTCGGCGTCGAGGTGGCCCGTGCGCTGGCCGGGCTGGAGCGGGCCATGGGACGTACGCTCGGCGCTGCCGAGGACCCGCTGCTGGTGTCGGTGCGTTCCGGGGCCCGCTTCTCCATGCCGGGGATGATGGACACCGTCCTCGACCTCGGGCTCAACGACACGTCGGTCACCGGGCTGGCGAAGGCGTCCGGCAGGGAGCGGTTCGCCTGGGACTCCTACCGGCGGCTGGTGCAGATGTTCGGTCACACCGTGATGGGCGTGGACGCCGGCCTGTTCGAGGCGGCCATGGCCGGGCGCGGGCCGGACACGCTCGAACTCCCCGTCCTCGTCGAGGAGTTCAAGGACATCATCCGCAAGGAGACCGGCGAGGAGTTCCCGCAGGACCCCGGCGAGCAGCTCGTCCGGGCGATCCGCGCCGTCTTCGACTCCTGGAACGGCGAACGCGCCCGCGTCTACCGCCGCCGCGAGCACATCTCCGACGGCCTCGGCACCGCCGTCAACGTCCAGGCGATGGTCTACGGCAACCTCGGCCCCGACTCCGGCACCGGCGTCGCCTTCACCCGCGACCCCGCGACCGGGGAACGCGGCCTGTACGGCGACTACCTGCCCGACGCGCAGGGCGAGGACGTCGTCGCCGGGGTCCGCGACGCCGTCCCGCTCGCCGAACTGAAAACGCACGTCCCGCGCGCCCACACCGAACTCGCCGGCCACCTGCGGACGCTGGAGAACCACTACCGGGACCTGTGCGACGTCGAGTTCACCGTGGAGCGCGGCCGGCTGTGGATCCTCCAGACCCGGATCGGCAAACGCACCGCGGAGGCCGCCTTCCGCATCGCGCACGACCTGTGCGAGGAGGGCACCGTCAGCGCGGACGAGGCGCTGGTCCGGGTGGACGGCGCCGGACTGACCCGGCTGATGTTCCCGCGCTTCGCCACCCACCCCGACGACACGCCCCTCGCGCACGGCGTGCCCGCCTCGCCGGGCGCCGCAGTCGGGGTCGCCGTCTTCGACTCCGCCGAGGCCGTCCGCCGCCGCGCCGCCGGGGAACGCACCGTCCTGGTCCGCCGCGAGACCGCACCCGACGACCTGCCCGGCATGATCGCCGCCGAGGCCGTCCTGACCAGCCGCGGCGGCAAGACCAGCCACGCCGCCGTCGTCGCCCGAGGCATGGGCAAGGTGTGCGTGTGCGGCGCCGACTCCCTCACCGTCGACCCCGACGCCCGCCTCCTGACCACCGCCGACGGGACCGTCGTCCGCGAGGGCGACACCCTCTCCGTCGACGGCACCACGGGCACCGTCCACCTCGGCGCACTCCCGCTCACCGCCTCCGACGTCACCCGCGCCCTGGAGAGCGGCACCGCGACCGGGCCGCTCACCGAGGCGGTCCTGACCAGCCTCGCGCACGCCGACTCCGTCCGCCGCCTTCAGGTGCGCGCCAACGCCGACACCCCCGAGGACGCGGCGCGCGCCCGCGCGCTGGGCGCCCAGGGCATCGGGCTGTGCCGCACCGAGCACATGTTCCTCGGTGAACGCCGCGCCCTCGTCGAGGCGATGATCCTCGCCCGGGACGACGCCGCCCGCGAACAAGCCCTCGCCGCCCTGCTGCCGCTCCAGCGCGACGACTTCACCGGCATCCTGGCGGCCATGGACGGCCTGCCGGTGACGATCCGGCTCCTGGACCCGCCACTGCACGAGTTCCTGCCCGACCGCACCGCCCTCGCCGTCCGCCTCGCGACCACCGAGCACCCCGACCCTCACGACCGTGAACTCCTCGACGCCGTCGAGCACATGCGCGAGCAGAACCCCATGCTCGGCCTGCGCGGCGTCCGCCTGGGACTGGCCGTACCCGGCCTCATGGCGATGCAGGTGCGGGCCGTCGCCGAGGCCGTCGTCCGGCGGCTGCGGGGCGGCGGCAGGCCCCGCGCCGAGATCATGGTCCCGCTCGTCGGCACCACCGAGGAACTGCGGCTGGCCTGCGCCGAGACCGCACGCGTCCTCGCCGAGGTCGCCGCCGAGACGGGGGAGCGGATGGACCTGCCGATCGGCACGATGATCGAACTGCCGCGCGCCGCGCTGATCGCCGGCCGCCTCGCCGAGACCGCCGACTTCTTCTCCTTCGGCACCAACGACCTCACCCAGACGACCTGGGGCCTGTCCCGCGACGACGCCGAGGCGTCCTTCTTCCCGCTCTACCTGGAGAAAGGCGTCTTCGCCGCCTCCCCCTTCGAGACGATCGACGAGGACGGCGTCGGCCGGCTGGTCGAACTCGCCACCACCACCGGCCGGGCCGCCAACCCCCGCCTGGAGACCGGCGTCTGCGGCGAACACGGCGGCGACCCCGCGTCCATCCGCTTCTTCCACCGCACCGGCCTCGACTACGTCTCCTGCTCCCCCTTCCGCATCCCCGCCGCCCGCCTCGAAGCAGGACGGGCGGCGCTGGAGGGCACGGAGGTGAGCGACAGCAGGTGAACGGCGGTCAGCGGCCGGTCACCCGGTCGTGCGCCTGCGGGCCCGCTCCTTCTCCCCCTCGGGCAGCGCGTCGGCGGCCAGCAGCCGTGGCAGGAGGTCCGGTTCGAGGGTCATCGCGCGGAAGACGACTGCGACGGTCACGTCGTGGTCGGGCCGGTGGACGATCTCGACCGGGTCGGACGCCCGGATGTCCCCCGGCTCGATCACACGAAGGTAGGCGCCCGGCACCGCGGCCCGCGTGAACCGCTTGATCCAGCCGTCCTGCTCCAGCCAGCCCTGGAACGTCCCGCAGGGGATCCGCGCGCACGACACCTCCAGGACGACGTCCGGACCGATCCGCCAACGCTCGCCGATCAGGGCGCCGTTGACGTCGACGCCGTGCGTCGTGAGGTTCTCGCCGAAGACGCCGTCGGCGAGCGGCCTGCCCAACTCGGCCTCCCACCGGTCGAGATCCTCGCGGGCATAGGCGTAGACGGCCTGATCGGTGCCGCCGTGGTGCTGCACGTCGTAGACGCGGTCGCCCGCGAGACCGACCGCCCCGGTGCCCTTGGGGCCGGGGGCGGTGACGGCGACCGGGCCGTCCACGGGCCGCTTGTCGATGCCCGTCGCGCTGATGCCCTTCCAGGGGTTGGGCCGAGGCCTGCCGACATTGACGGAGAGCAGCTTCATGCGCGCGAGGCTACGGGCCCGCGTACGCCGGGGGCGACCCATTTCCCTGGTCGACCCTCGGCCCGGGGCCGAACGGCCCAGGTACGGGCCCTGTCCGGCACTCCCGGCCGTGATCTGCGGCGACGAGCATCGAGACACGAGGCACCCAGCGCGAGGAGAGGAACGGCGATGACCGTGACAGCCGGGGACCGGACGGCACAGGCGTGGCGCGGCTTCAGTGGAGCGCACTGGCGTGAACGGATCGACGTCCGCGACTTCATCCAGGCCAACTACACCCCCTACGAGGGCGACCCCGCCTTCCTGACCGGCCCCACCGACCGCACCCGGGCCGTCTGGGCGAAGGTCAGCGCCCTGTTCCCCGAGGAACGTGCCCGGGGCATCCTCGACGTGGACACCGCGACCCCCTCCACGATCACCTCCCACGCCCCCGGCTGGATCGACCGCGACCGCGAACTGATCGTGGGCCTCCAGACGGACGCCCCCCTCAAGCGCGCGATCATGCCGAACGGCGGCCTGCGCATGGTCGAGAACGGCCTCAAGGCGTACGGCTACGCACCCGACCCGTTCGTCACGAAGGTCTTCGGCACCTACCGCAAGACCCACAACGACGGCGTCTTCGACGCGTACACCCCCGAGATGCGCGCCGCCCGCCGGGCCGGCGTCGTCACCGGACTGCCCGACGCCTACGGACGCGGCCGGATCATCGGCGACTACCGGCGCGTCGCCCTCTACGGCACAGCCCGCCTCACCGAGGCCAAGAAGGCCGAGCGTGCCCTGCTGGACGCCCGGGCCTCCAGCCCCGACGTCATCCGCGACCGCGAGGAACTCGCCGAACAGATCAAGGCACTCGGCGAACTGACGACGATGGCCGCGACCTACGGCTGCGACGTCTCCCGCCCCGCCGCCACCGCCCACGAGGCCGTGCAGTGGCTCTACCTCGGCTACCTCGCCGCCGTGAAGGAGCAGAACGGCGCCGCGATGTCCCTGGGCCGCACCTCGACCTTCCTGGACGTCTACTTCCAGCGGGACCTGACCGACGGCCTCCTCGACGAGACCCGCGCCCAGGAACTCGTCGACGACTTCGTGATCAAGCTGCGCATCGTCCGCTTCCTGCGCACCCCCGAGTACGACGCCCTCTTCTCCGGCGACCCCACCTGGGTCACGGAGTCCATCGGCGGCATGGGCGCCGACGGCCGCACCCTCGTCACCCGCACCTCCTTCCGCTTCCTCCAGACCCTGTACAACCTCGGCCCCGCCCCGGAACCCAACCTCACCGTCCTGTGGTCACCCCGGCTGCCCGCCCCCTTCAAGGAGTTCTGCGCCCGGGTCTCCATCGACACCAGCGCCGTCCAGTACGAGTCCGACGAACTCACCCGCCCGCACACCGGCGACGACACCGCCATCGCCTGCTGCGTCTCCGCCATGACGGTCGGCCGTCAGATGCAGTTCTTCGGCGCCCGCGTCAACCTCGCCAAGGCGCTCCTGTACGCCGTCAACGGCGGCCGGGACGAGATGACCGGCGACCAGATCGCCCCCGCCACGCCACCGCTGACGGGGGAGTACCTGGAGTACGAGGAGCTGTCCGCCGCGTACGACAAGGTCCTGGACTGGCTGGCCGGGACGTACGTGAACACCCTCAACGTCATCCACTACATGCACGACAAGTACGCCTACGAACGGCTGGAGATGGCCCTGCACAACCACCCCGTGCACCGCACGATGGCCTGCGGCATCGCGGGCCTGTCCGTCGCCGCCGACAGCCTGTCCGCCGTCAAGTACGCGCGCGTGCGGGTGTTCCGGGACGCCACCGGCCTCGCCGTCGACTTCCGCACCGAGGGCGACTTCCCCGCGTACGGCAACAACGACGACCGCGCCGACAACATCGCCGTCGGCCTCGTCGAGTCGTTCATGGCGAAGGTCCGCCGCCACCCCACCTACCGGGACGCCGAGCACACCCAGTCCGTCCTGACGATCACCTCGAACGTCGTCTACGGCAAGCACACCGGCAACACCCCCGACGGCCGCCGCGCCGGACAGCCCTTCGCGCCGGGCGCCAACCCGATGAACGGCCGCGACCGGCACGGCGTCGCCGCCTCCGCCCTGTCGGTGGCGAAACTTCCGTACACCGAGGCCCGTGACGGCATCTCGCTCACCACGACCATCACCCCCGAGGGCCTCGGCCACAACCCGGCGGAACGCGCCGGGAACCTCGTCGGCATCCTCGACGCCTACACGGCGACCGGCGGCTTCCACATGAACGTCAACGTCCTGGACCGGGCCACCCTTGAGGACGCCATGGAGCACCCGGAGAAGTACCCGGACCTCACCATCCGGGTCTCCGGATACGCCGTCCACTTCGTCCGCCTGACCCGCGAGCAGCAGCTCGACGTGATCGGCCGCACCTTCCACGGATCGCTGTGACCACCACCGGCCGCGTCCACTCCTGGGACCTGTCGACCGGCGTCGACGGTCCCGGGACCCGGTTCGTGCTCTTCGTCTCCGGCTGCCCGCTGCGCTGCCTGTACTGCGCCAACCCGGACACCTGGCACCCGCGCGACGGCAAGGAGACCACCGTCGACGAGGTGATGGCGCGGATCGAAAGACACCGCCCCTTCCTCACCGCGGCCGGCGGCGGCGTCACCCTCACGGGCGGCGAACCGCTCCTCCAGCCCGCCTTCACCGGCGAGATCCTGCGCCGCTGCAAGGCACTCGGACTGCACACCGCCCTCGACACCTCCGGCCTTCTCGGCGACCGCGCCGACGACACCCTCCTCGCCCGCACCGACCTCGTCCTGCTGGACATCAAGTCCTTCGACGTCACCACCTACCGCCGCCTCACCGGCGGCCGGCTCACCCCCACTCTCAACTTCGCGACCCGCCTCGACCGCCTCGGCATCCCGATGTGGATCCGGTACGTCCTGGTCCCCGGCTGGACGGACGACCCGGACGCCGTGGACGGCCTGGCCCGCTTCACAGCCGGCCTCCCTTCCGTGGACCGCGTCGACGTCCTGCCCTTCCACAAGCTCGGCGCCCACAAGTACGACGCCCTCGGCATCCCCTTCCCGCTGCGCGACACCCCGACCCCGACCCCGGAGCTGACCGAGACCGTCCGCGCCCGGTTCCGCGCACAGGGCGTCCCCGCCTACTGACGCCGCTCCCAGGCCCGATAGGCGGCCACCGCCGTCGGCAGCGTCGGGAAGATCCGCTCCTCGCCGACCGACTCCACGAGCCCGTACGCCCGCAGATCGGCCAGCAGATCCTGCTTGACCCGCGCGAAGGCGAACACCACGCCCCGGCGGCCGAGTTCACGGCGCAGCTCGTCGACGGCGTCCAGCGCGGTGATGTCGACCTCGACGTTGGCCTCCGCGTTGAGGACGAACCAGCGCACCGGCCCGGTCTGCTCGTCGACGGCGGCCAGCGCCCGGCGCCGGAAGTCCTCCGCGTTCGCGAAGAACAGCGGCGAGTCGTACCGGTACACCAGCAGCCCCGGGACCGTGCGGGCCTGCGGGTAGTCGTCCACGTCGTGCATCCCCGCCACCCCGGGCACCAGCCCCTCGACCGCGTCGTGCGGACGCGCCACCCGGCTCAGCAGCTCGGCCACCGACAGACCGACGGCCACGATCACCCCGTACAGGATGTCCAGGGCGAGCACACCGGCCAGACAGCCCAGCGCCAGGAGGAGTTCGCGGCGGCGGAAGGACGCCAGGCGCCGGAAACCCGCGAGGTCGAACATCCGGGTCGCCGCGTACACGACGAGCGCACCGAGGACCGCCGACGGCATCCGGGTCAGCAGCGGGCTGAGGAACAGCAGGACGGCCAGCACCACCGCCCCCGCGACCAGCGAGTACGCCTGGCTGTGGGCGCGCGCCGAGGAGGCGAGCGCGGTGCGGCTGGCGCTGCTGGACACCGGGAAGCCGTGCAGGGCGCCCGCGCCGAGGTTGGCCGCGCCGAGCGCCAGGAACTCCTGGTCGGCGTCGATCCCGGGACCGTCGCTGAACGCGCGGGCGGTCAGGACGAAGTCCGTGTAGGCGACCAGCAGCACGCCCAGCGCGGGCAGCACGAGGTGCGGCAGCTCGCCCAGGGCGGGGACGGCCGCGGACGGCAGGCCGGACGGGACCTCGCCGATCACCTTCAGGCCGTAGCGCCCGTCGAGGCCGAAGGCGGCGACGGCGGCCGTGGCCAGGACGACCAGCAGCAGCGGGCCCGGCACCGACCGCGCGTACCGGGCCGTCAGGAGCAGGAACGCCAGGGCGGCGGCGGAGAGGGCCACGGTGGCGGGGTGGACGTCCGGCACGTGGCGGACGAAGGACCACAGCTGGGGGAGGAACTCCTCGCCCCGCGTGCGCACCCCGGTCAGCTTCGGCAGCTGGTCCACCGTCATGATCAGGGCCACGCCGGTCAGATAGCCGACGAGGACCGGGCGCGACAGCAGGTCCGCGAGGAACCCCAGCCGCACCGCACGGGCGGCCAGGCACAGCAGACCGACCGTCACCGCGAGGGCCGCCGCCAGCGACGCGTACCGCGCGGGATCGCCGGCCGCGAGCGGCGCGACCACCGTCGCCGTCATCAAGGCGGTCGTCGACTCCGGCCCCACCGACAACAGCCGCGACGACCCGAACACGGCGTACAGCGCGAGCGCCGGCAGGATCGCCCACAGCCCCGCGACCGGCGGCAGCCCGGCCACCCCCGCGTACGCCATGACCTGCGGCACGAGATACGCGGCCACCGTCACCCCGGCGAGCAGGTCGCCGGTCAGCCACGCGCGCCGGTAGCCCATGAGCGTGGCGAGACCGGGCGCCAGGCGGTGCCACTGCGGGGTGCGCGGGTCCTCGGGCATCTCCTGCCTTCCGTCGGGTGCCCTCATGATCCACCCGGCCGACCGGTTCGACATCAGGGCCGTTCGGCCCCGGGACGGCGGACCTTCGGCATCCGGCGCTCCCGGGGCCCCGGGAGAAGAGTGAGGAGTGCCGGACAACGCCCCGAACCCCGAGAGGAAACCACCGTCATGGTCGTGCACGAGCAGCACCCTCACCACGCCTTCGGATTCCGTGCCCGCCTGTCCCTGTCGAAGAGCGAGACGGCGATCACGCACACCGCGTCGGAGTACGCCCTGGCCTCGCTGCGGCTGCTGACGGGGTTCGTGTTCCTGTGGGCGTTCCTCGACAAGACCTTCGGCCTCGGCTACGCCACCGCCTCCGGCAAGGGCTGGATCGACGGCGGCTCGCCCACGCAGGGCTTCCTGTCGCACGTCTCCGCCGGACCGATGCAGTCGACGTTCCACTCCTGGGCCGGCGACACCTGGGCCGACTGGCTGTTCATGCTGGCCCTCCTCGGCATCGGCCTCGCCCTCACCACCGGCGTCGCCCTGCGCCTGACCGCCCTCGCGGGGACCGTCCTGATGGCGTTCATGTGGATCGCCGAGTGGCCACCGGCCAAGCACCTCTTCGACGGCACGCCCAGCATGTCCACCAACCCCTTCGCCGACTACCACCTGATCTACGCGATCATCCTGATCGCCCTCGCCGCGACCGCCGCCGGCGACGCGCTGGGCCTCGGCCGCCTGTGGGCCCGGCTCCCCTTCGTCCGCGACCACACCTGGCTGCGCTGAACCCCGGACGCGCGGTGGGCCCGCTCTCCCGGCCCACCGCGCTCACAAGGAGGTGGACCTGATGTCCCGTACCGTCACCGTCGGCCTGGACGGCTCCCCCGAGAGCCTGGCCGCCGCCGACTGGGCCGCCGGTGAGGCGCTCTCGCTCGGCCTGCCGCTGAGACTCGTCCAGGTCTGGGAGCCGGTCCCCGCGCCGATGGCCCAGGCCCCGCTGCTCGGCCCGGAGACCCACCAGCACTGGACCGACCGCATCCCCCGGGAGGCCGCGCGGACCGTCCGGCGGCGCCACCCCGGCGTCGAGGTGAGCACCGAGCAGGTCACCGGCAACCCCGCGGACGCCCTGACCGAGGCCGCCAAGGACGCCGAGTTCCTCGTCCTCGGCTCACGCGGACTCGGCGGCCTCACCGGCTTCCTGGCCGGTTCGGTCGGCCTCTCCGTCGTCGCCCACTGCGAACGGCCCGTGGTGTTCGTCAAGCAGACCCCGCCGGTGCCCGCCGGACCCGTCGTCCTCGGCCTGGACACCGACCGGCCGGACGCCGAGCTGATCGAGTTCGCCTTCGAGGCCGCCACCCGCCGGGGCGTGTCGCTGCGTGTGGTGCACGCCTGGAACCCGCCCCCGTACATCGCGTACGGAACGCCCGCCGACCCGGTCGTGCACGACACCTTCCTCCAGAGCGAAGGGGAGACGCTGACGGCGGTGCTGCGGCCCTGGCGGCACGCGCTCCCGGACGTCCAGGTCACCGAGGACGTCCGGTACGGCAACCCGGCGGTGCAACTTGTGGACGCCGCCCGGAACGCGTCCCTGGTCGTCGTCGGACGGCGTGCCCGGCGCAACCCGCTCGGGACGCACATCGGGCACGTCACCCACGCCGTGCTGCACCACTGCGCCGCTCCTGTCGCTGTCGTCCCGCATCCCTGAGAACCCCCTGAGCCCCACGAGAATTCTTGAGAAGAGGAACCCCCATGAAGGCAGCGGTCGTTCGAGCTTTCGGTGAACCCCTGGTCATCGAGGAGCGGCCCGACCCGGAGCCCGGTCCCGGGCAGGTCCGGGTGCGGGTCGAGGCGTCCGGGCTGTGCCACACCGACATCCACGCCGCGCACGGTGACTGGCCCGTGAAGCCGACGCCGCCGTTCGTCCCCGGGCACGAGGGCGTCGGGCTGGTCGAGGCGCTCGGTGCGGGGGTCACCTCGCTGAGCGTGGGGCAGCGGGTCGCGGTGCCCTGGCTGGGGCGGGCGTGCGGGCGGTGCGAGCACTGCCTGTCCGGGTGGGAGACGCTGTGCGAGGCGCAGGTCAACACCGGGTACGGGTGCGACGGCGGATACGCCGAGAAGATGCTCGCGTGGGCCGACTTCGCGCAGCCCGTCCCCGACGGGGTCTCCCCGTTCGACGCCGCCCCCCTCACCTGCGCCGGCGTCACCACGTACAAGGCCCTCAAGGTCGCCGGCGTGCGGCCCGCCCAGCTCGTCGCCGTGTCCGGCGTCGGCGGGCTCGGCCACCTCGCCGTGCAGTACGCGAAGATCGCCGGGGCGACCGTCGCCGCGATCGACGTCACCGACGACAAGCTCGACCTCGCCGCCCGCCTCGGCGCCGACCTCGTCATCGACGCCCGCAAACAGAACGTCGGCGAGGTGCTCAAGCGGCACGGCGGGGCCCACGCGGCGATCGCCCTCGCGGTGAACGACGCGGCCTTCGAGGCGGTCAACTCCGGGCTGCGGCGCGGCGGGAAGCTCGTCATGGTCGCCCTGCCCGCGCACGGCACGGTCCGGCTGCCGATCTTCGACACCGTCCTGAACGGCACGAGCGTCATCGGCTCGATCGTCGGCACCCGGCAGGACCTCGCCGAGGTCTTCCAGCTGCACGCGGAGGGCCGCACCCAGGTCATGTACGAGACCCGGCCGCTCACCTCCGTGAACGAGTCCATCGACGCGGTGCTGCGCGGCGAGGTCAGGGCCCGGATCGTGTTCGACCTGGGCGCGGGGCGGTGAACGCGATGACACCCCCGGTCGTCGTCGGCGTCGACGGCTCCGAGTCCGCGCTGCGGGCCGTGGACCTGGCGGCGGACGAAGCCGCGCTGCGCGGGGTGCCGCTGCGGGTGGTGTACGCGTCCCTGTGGGAGCGCTACGAGGGCTCCTCGCTCGCGCCGGGCCACGGCAAGCCCGCGGAGCGGCTCGGCGCCGAGGACGTCCTGCGTACCGCCGAACACCGGGCGAACCTGCGCCGGCCCGGGGTCGCGGTCGCCCTCGACGTCCTGCCGGAGGAACCCGAGTACGCGCTCGTCCGCGAGGGACGTGAGGCATGCCTGCTGGTGCTCGGCACCCGTGGGCGCGGGGCACTGGCCGAGCTGCTGCTCGGCTCGGTGAGCCTGGCCGTCGCCGCCCGCGCCGGCTGCCCGGTGATCGTGGTGCGCGGCGGCCACGACAACCGGGTCACGGCGGACGGACAGGGCCGGATCGCCGTCGGGGTCGGCGACAAGGGGACGGATTCGGCGGCCCTGGACTTCGCCGTCCGGGAGGCGCGGCTGCGGAACGCCACCGTGGACGCCGTCCGCGCCTGGCGCTGCCCGGCCCGCGAGTCGACCGACATTCCGCTCCTCGCCGGGGAACCCGCCCGGCTGCACGAACAGCAGGCCGTCGAGGTGCTGGACCGGGCGCTCAAGGACATGCCCGCGGACGTGCACGTGACACGGCAGGTCGTCGAGGGGCACCCGCGCGCGGCCTTGCTCGCGGCCTCGTACGGCGCCGACCTGCTGGTCGTCGGCGCCCGGCGCCACCCGGGGCACCTCGGCCTCCAGCTCGGGCGCGTCGCCCACGCCGTCCTGCACCACAGCGCTTGTGCCGTCGCGGTCGTGCCCGAAACGGCGTGAGCACCGGGGCCGGCTGAGGCGTGCCTCAGCCGGTGAACCCCGGCACCACCAGACCGGACTCGTACGCGATCACCACCGCGTGGGTCCGGTTCTGCGCGCCGAGCTTGGTCAGGACGTTCCCGACGTGGGTCTTCGTGGTCTCCGGGCTCACCGTGAGCGAGTGCGCGATCTCCGGGTTGGACAGGCCGGTGGCCATCAGCCGCAGCACCTCCTCCTCGCGGGCTGTCAGCGCGGCCTGCGGCAGGGCCTCGGCGGAGTTCAGCGGGCGGGCGGTGACCATGCGGCGCAGTGCGGCCGGGAAGAGGATCGCCTCCCCGGCCGCCACCACCCGTACCGCCTCGGCGATCTGCCGGACCGGCAGCCGCTTGAGGACGAAGCCGCTCGCTCCGGCGCCGAGCGCGGCGGTGACGTGACCGTCGTTCTCGAAGGTGGTGATCACTACGACCTTCGGCGGTTCGGCCGACTCGGCCAGCAGCTCCCGGGTGGCGTCGATCCCGCTTCGGCGGGGCATCCGGACGTCCATCAGGACCACGTCCGGCCGCAGTCGCCGCGCCCGCTCGACCGCCTCCACGCCGTCGGCGGCCTCGCCGACGACCTCGATCCCCGGCTGGGCCGCGAGCAGCAGGCGCAGACCGCTGCGGGTCACCTCGTCGTCGTCCGCGATCAGCAGGGTGACCGGGGTGTCGGTGCGGGTCATGCCGGCACCCGCACCGGCAGCCGGACCGCCAGCCGCCAGTGCCCTGGCCCGTCCGGGCCGGCCTCGAACCGGCCGTGCAGCAGCCGCACGCGTTCGGCGAGCCCGAGCAGGCCGTGCCCGGACGTCGGGAAGTCACCGGGGCCCGCGTCCGGCGGGGTCCGGTTGACGACACTCAGCTCCAGCGCGTCCGGCGTGGCCGCCACCCGGACCTCGATCGGACCGCCCGCCCCGTGCCGCAGCGCGTTCGTCAGCCCCTCCTGGAGGATCCGGTACGCCGCCCGGGAGAGCGTCCCCCGCACCCGCTCCGGTTCGCCCGACAGCTCCGGCTCCACCACCGCGCCCGCGTGCCGCAGCCGGTCGAGCAGCTCGGGCAGGTCGGCCAGGGTCCGGGCCGGCGCCGTCCCCGGCTTCTCCTCGCGCAGCACGCCCAGCACGTGGTCCAGGTCCTCCAGCGCGGCCCGGGTGGACTCCTCGATGCTGCGCAGGGCGGCCCGCGCGGCGGCCGGGTCGGTGGACAGCAACTCGCCCGCCACCGCCGCCTG
>NZ_JBTYMC010000115.1:0-18952 GCF_054880855.1 Streptomyces sp. S6
TCGCGCGCCGGGCCGTCCGGGCGGGGCGGCTGAGTCTGCTGCCGGGGCGGGTGTCGACGGCGGTGCGCAACGCCGCCGTCGCGGGGCTGTCGGCGGTCGGTCCGGCGCTGTTCCTGCGGGGCTTCGACGGGATCGCGGACTGGCGTCCCCCGTATGCTGCGGAGCAGACGGCGAGGTGAGGAGTGCGCGTGAAGGTCGGCTGCATCGGACTCGGGGACATCGCGCGGAAGGCGTACCTGCCGGTGCTCGGCGGGCTGCCGGGGCTCGATCTGCACCTGCACACTCGGACGCCCGCGACGCTGGAGCAGGTCGCGGACGGCCTCCGCCTCCCGCCGGACCGCCGCCACACCGACCTCGACGCGCTCCTCGCCCAGGATCTGGACGCCGCGTTCGTGCACGCCCCGACCCCGGCGCACCCGGAGCTGGTGACGCGGCTCCTGGAGGCGGGCGTCCCGACGTACGTCGACAAGCCGCTCGCCTATCAACTGGCCGACTGCACACGGCTGGTGGAGCTGGCCGAGGCGCGCGGCGTCTCGCTCGCCGTGGGTTTCAACCGGCGGCACGCGCCCGGGTACGTCCAGTGCGCCGACCATCCGCGCGAGCTGATCCTGATGCAGAAGAACCGCATAGGGCTCCCGGAGGACCCCCGCACGATGGTGTTCGACGACTTCGTGCACGTCGTCGACACGCTCCGGTTCCTGGTGCCGGGCGAGATCGAGGACGTCACCGTGCGGGGGCGGGTCGAGGAGGGGCTGCTGCACCACGTCGTCCTCCAGCTGTCGGGGGACGGCTTCACCGCGCTCGGGGTGATGAACCGGCTCAGCGGGTCGAACGAGGAGGTCCTGGAGGTCTCCGGGCAGGACACCAAGCGGCAGGTGGTCAACCTCTCCGAGGTCGTCGACCACAAGGGCCAGCCGAGCGTGCGGCGGCGCGGGGACTGGGTGCCGGTGGCCCGGCAGCGGGGGATCGAGCAGGCGGTGCTGACGTTCCTGGACGCCGTCCGGGCTGGGAAGACGCTCAGCGCGCGGGACGCGCTGGCGACTCATGAGCTGTGCGAGCGGGTCGTGCGCGAGGTGTCGTCCTGACCGCGTAGACGGCGAGCACCAGCAGCGCCCCGTACACCGTCCAGTCCCCGTACCGGTCGTACAGCGTCCGGCCCTCGGTGAGCGGGACCTCGTACACGGCCGTCGCGCTGTCGCTCGTCCCGAGGGTCCGGCCGATGCGCCGGCCGTCCGGGCCGTGGACGACGGAGTCGCCGGTCAGCGTCGCGTGGACGAACGTCCGCCCGGTCTCGGCGGCGCGCAGGGCGGCGAGGGAGGCGTGCTGCGCGGGTGCCCAGCTGTGCTGGAACGACGACGTCGAGGACTGGGCGACGAGGAGGTCGGCGCCCTTGCGCGCGAGGTTTCGGCTCATGTCGGGGAACGCCGTCTCGAAGCACACCATCGGGCCGATCCGCAGATCCGGGCCCACGTCCATGAGGACCTGCCGCGTGCCGCGCCGCCTGTCCTCGCCGGCCGCCTTGCCGACGGAGGTGGCCCAGCCGAGCAGCGAGCGCGCCGGGATGTACTCCCCGAACGGCACCAGCCGCATCTTGTCGTACCGGTCGCCCGTCGGGCCGTCCGGGCCGACCAGGATCGAGCTCTTGTAGATGCCGGGACGGTCCGAGCGGCGCGCGTCGACGTTCACGAGGATGTCCGCGCCCGTCGCTCCCGACAGCTCGGCGAGGCGTCCCGCGAGGTCGGGGCGGTCCTTCAGGTCGTACCCGACACTGCTCTCGCCCCACACGATCAGGTCGACGTCCTGGCCGGTCAGGTGCCGGGTGAGCTGTTCCTCCCGGTCGAAGCGGCGGTCCGGGCCGTCGGTCACGCCCGCCTGGACGATCGCGATCCGGGTGTGCCCGGTCGTCCCCGGGCGGGGTGCCCACACGTACGCGGCCGTCGTCGCCGCCGTCGTCGCGAGGAGGGCCGCGAGGGCGGGGGTGCGGGCGGCGGGGGCGGCGACGAGGATCACGGCCGCCGTGTTCAGCGCGACGACGAGGAGGCTCAGCAGCCAGACACCGCCGACGGAGGCGAGCTTCAACGCCGGGCCCACCTGCCACTGGGTCGCGCCGAGCATGCCCCAGGGGCCGCCGAGTCCTTGCCAGGAGCGGACGAGTTCGACGGCGAGCCAGGCGGAGGGGAGGACGAGGAGGGCGGTGGCGGCGTCTCGGGGGCGGGGGGCCCGGGGTTCGTCCGGACGGTCCGCGCCCCCACCGAGCAGCCGCCGCACCAGCCACCCCCAGGGCGCCCACAGCGCCCCCAGCAACCCGGCGATCACGAAGGTGAACACATTGAGGCTCGGCAGCAGCCAGTGATGCATCGCCAGCATGAACCCGAACCCCCCGGCCCACCCCTCGTACACCGCCCTCCGCCCCGTCGGCGCGGTCCGCACGAGCAGCATCCAGGGCACGAGCGCCACGTACGCCCACCACCAGAGGCCCGGCGCGGGAAACGCGAGCACGGGCAGCGCACCGGCGAGCACGGCGAGCGCCGCACGTCGACGAGGGGAGGCGGGCCAGCGGATTGTCATACGGCGCCTCCCTGTCGACGTGCGTCCAGTGTGCGCGTGCCGGGCGATCTACGACAGACTCCGCTCGGCCGGCCGCCGCCATTTCTCCTCGACGACCACCCCCGCGAACCGCCACCCGTCGTACGTCCGCAGCAACGCGAACGAATAACGCCCCCCGGCGACGAAATCGGGCACCGTGCCGGACGCTTCACCATTCGCGAACCGCATCGGATTCACGTACTCGGCCGCCACCCGCGCCGTGTCCCCCAGATCCTGCTCCCACTGCCCGAACCGCACCCGCCGGTTCACGATCAGATGCTGCCGCATCCCGAACAGCTCCATGCTCTGCGCCAGCCACCCCGCCACCTCCCCCGCCCTCCCCTCGATCCCCCCGGCCGACCGGTAATCGGCCCGCCCCTCCGGCACGAACAGCCCCTCGTACGACACCCAGTCGGCGTCGTCCACAGCTCTCGCATAGTCGGTGATCAACTCGTCGACGGCCAACCGGTCCATCACGGTGGCGAGTTCCACACGCTGGGTCATACCCCCGAGTCTTGGGGATCACCGCCCCCGATCCAAGAGGCGTACCCCGAACCGTCCCCGAGTCGATACCGCCGCTCCCGAGGAAGCAGCCGTCGCGCCGCGTCCGACTCACCGCGTCCCACGAGCGCGTGGATCTCCCGGGCCAGCGGAGTCACGTCCCTGATGGACACCGTCCACTCGTCCGCATAGCGCGCCGACGCCTCACCGCAGAGCCCGAGTTGCAGCGAACGGTACGGCAGCGCACGCAGGTTCAGATCCCGCTCCGGGTCCCACTGCACACGCGCCGGCGCACGCTTGAGCTCACGCCGCCAGGTGTCGCGATCGGGGTGCAGGCCACGGACGTAACTCGACAGACAGGAGTGCCGCAACGCCCAGTCGAAGCCGTCCCGCGTGATCTCGACGGCCAGAACGGTCTCCTGCCCGACGCCGGTTCCCCAGTCTGAGCGGTACATCATCCACAGGAAGCTGGGCTTGATCCAGGTCATCCGGTTCCGCCGCCACAGGGCGGGAAAGCGCCCGTCGCGAACGGCAGGCAGGCCGATCTCGGGGGCGTACGCCTGGTAGACGGTGATCGTGGACTCCGTGTGCAGCGCACGGATCTCGCGGTGCGGTTCTCGCATGCCGTACAGCGTGCGGTCACCGGCCTCGGGGGGCCAGCGGTTTTCGGCTGCGGCAGACTCAGGGCCGACTCGCCACGTCAAAAAGAGGCTCGCAGGGCGGAGCGGGCCGTTCCGCCGTGATGGATCGGTGTTTCCGTGCCGGTCAACGGACGGCCGGTTCCGCCTCTGTGCGACGCGACGATCTCCGCGGCGATCGACAGCGCGGTCTCCTCGGGCGTACGGCCCCCGAGGTCGAGTCCGATGGGTGACCTCAGACGGGCCAACTCCGCTTCGCTCAACCCTGCTTCACGCAGCCTGCGCCCCCGGTCGGCATGGGTGCGTCGGGAACCCATCGCGCCCACGAAGGCGACGGGGAGCCGCAGCGCGACCTCCAGCAGGGGAACGTCGAACTTGGCGTCGTGCGTGAGGACACACAGGACAGTCCGCGCGTCGGTCCGGGTGCCCCGCAGATATCTGTGTGGCCAGTCCACGACGACCTCGTCCGCCTCGGGGAAGCGTGCCGGTGTGGTGAACACCGGCCGGGCGTCGCACACCGTGACGTGGTAGCCCAGGAACTTCCCGGCCCGAACCAGCGCCGCGGCGAAGTCGACCGCACCGAACACGATCATTCGCGGCGGCGGTGTACCGGCCTCGACGAGCAAAGTGAGCCCCGTGGGGCAGGAGGAGCCGTCCGGCGACAGCTCGACCGTGCCCGTGCGGCCCGCGTCAAGGGCGGCCCGAGCGTACTCCGCGGCCGTGCGGTCCAGTTCCTCGTGGATCCCGAGGCTGCCTTCCGTGGAGCCGTCGCCGTGGACGAGGAGAGTGGTGCCGAGGTGCTCGGGCGGCCCTTCGGCCACTCGGACCAGGGCCACCGGCTCATCCCGCTCCGCGGCGTCCAGGGCGGACTGCGACAGCGCCCTGACCGGCGCGTTCGCGGGCAGCGGTGTGACCAGCACGTCGAGGACGCCACCGCAGGTCAGGCCCACGGCGAAGGCATCCTCGTCGCTGTAGCCGAAACGCTCCACGACACTCCGGCCGGTCTCCAGCACCTGAGCGCACAGGTCGTAGACCGCGCCCTCCACGCAGCCGCCGGACACCGATCCGATGACGGTGCCCGCACGGTCGACGGCGAGGGCGGCACCGGGGCCGCGTGGAGCGCTGCCGTCGACGGACACGACGGTGGCGACGGCGATGTCACGGCCGTCGTGGAGCCAGTCCTTCAGTTCCCCAAGCAGGTCAAGCATCGTTGCCCGCCGCGGTGAGAACGCGGTCCGGGCGGATGGGCAGGCGGCGATGCCGTATGCCGGTGGCGTGCCAGACCGCGTTGGCGATGGCGGCCGCGGCGCCGACGACGCCCACCTCGCCGATGCCTTTGATGCCGACGGGGTCGTCGGGGTCGGTGTCGTCCACCCAGTCCGCTTCGATGCGCGGGACGTCGGCGTGCGTGGCCACGTGATAGGTGGCGAGGTCGGCACCGACCGGGCCGCCGAAGGCCGGATCGCGGACAGCTTCTTCGTGCAGCGCCATGGAGATGCCCCAGATCATGCCGCCGGTGAACTGGCCTCGTGCGGTGAGCGGGTTGACGATGCGGCCGGCGGCGAACATGCCGAGCATGCGTCGTACGCGCACCTCACCGGTGGCCGGGTCCACCGCGACTTCGGCGAACTGGGCTCCGTAGGAGTGCCGTTCCACGCTCGCGAGCGCGGCGATCCGGTCCGTGGTGTCCGAGCGGACGGTGATTCCCCCGGGTGGGATCGCCGTGCCGGGGACGAGTCGCTCGCGTAGGTCGCGGGCGGCCTCGATGACGGCCATGGACCAGGAGCGGGTGCCCATCGAGCCGCCCGCGATCATCGCGAAGCCGAACTCGCTGTCGCCGATCAGCACGGTCACCCGCTCCGGTGGGACGTCGAGGGCGTCGGCCGCGACGAGGGTGAGCGCGGTCCGTGCTCCGGTGCCGATGTCGGACGCCGAGATCCGCACGGTGAAGCGGCCGTCGGGCTCGGCGGTGACGGCGGCGGTGGAGGGGGCCGCGCCCGCGGGGAAGGACGCGGCGGCGGTCCCGGTGCCCAGCAGCCATCGGCCCTCGCGCCGCACACCCGGCCTGGGATCGCGCTCGGCCCAGCGGAAGCGGCGGGCGCCCTCCTCGAAGCAGGCACGCAGGTTGCGGCCGGCGAAGGGCAGGCCGGAGACGGGGCCTTTGTCCGGTTCGTTGCGCAGGCGCAGTTCGATCGGGTCGATCCCGCACTTCTCGGCGAGTTCGTCGAGCGCGGACTCCAGGGCGAAAGCTCCGGGAGCCTCACCCGGCGCACGCATGAAGGTGGGGCTGGGCACGTCGAGGCGTACGACGCGGTTCTCGGTGTGGTGGGCGTCGGCGTCGTACATCACCCGCGCCACGCCGGCACTCGGCTCGACGAACTCGTACACCGTCGCGGTACGGCTCACCGAGCGGTGGTCAAGGGCACGCAGCCGTCCATCGGCGTGGGCCCCGAGCCTGATCCGCTGGACGGTGGGGCTGCGGTGCCCGGCCAGCGCGAACATCTGCGGCCTGGTCAGAGCCACCCGCACCGGACGCCGCAGAAGCGTCGCCGCCATCACGGCCGCCACCTGGTGAGCGCGTACGCCCTTGCTGCCGAAGCCACCGCCCACATGCTCCGAACGCACCCGCACCGACGCGGGATCCAGCGAGAACAGGTTCGCCAGCTCGCCGACCACCCAGGAGGTGCCCTGGTTGGAGTCGACCACTTCCAGCCGGCCGTCCTCCCAGCGGGCGGTCGCCGCATGAGGCTCCATCGGATGGTGATGCTCTTCCGGCGTCGTGTACTCCTCGTCCACGACGACCGCCGAAGCGGTCAGTTCGGCCTCCAGATCCCCCTTGTCGGTCACGCCGGGCATGTGACCGTCCACGGGGTAGGAGTCGGGGTGGTGTCCTGTGAACTCGATGTCGTGCGGCAGCGTTTCGTACTCGACGGCCAGCGCCTCGGCCGCTTCCCGTGCCTGCTCGGGCGTCTCCGCGACGACCAGGGCCACGGGCCAGCCGAGGTGGGGCACTGTGTCGTCCTGGAAGACCGCGCAGGTGGGGTCGGGCCTGACGCCCAGCATGCCGACGTAGTCGGTTTGCAGGCGTGGCGCGCTGCGGTGGTCCACAACAGCCAGGACACCGGGCATCTCAAGGACGGGAGCGCTGGCCACGGCACGGATACGGCCGCGCGCGACCGTGGACAACACCAGCCAGCCGTAGGCGAGTTCGGCGAAGGGGACATCGCCCGCGTAGCGTGCCGCGCCGGTGACTTTGTCCCGGCCCTCCACTCTCGTACGACCGGTGCCGACCGCGCGCACGGCTGCCTTCGGGACGGTGGTGGTCATCGCGCGACCGCCTCGGTCAGCTCGCTCAGCACGGCCACGGTCACGTTGCGCATCAGGGTCACCTTGTATCCGTTGTGCGGCAGCGGCCGGGCCGCGGCCAGTTCCGCCTCCGCGCAGGCCACGTACGTCTCGGCGGTCGCGGGTGCTCCGATCAGGGCCCGCTCGGCGGTACGGGCGCGCCAGGGCCGGGACGCCACCGCGCCGAACGCGAGGCGTGCGTCGCGTACGACTCCGTCGCGGACGTCGAGGGCGGCGGCGACGGAACCGATCGCGAAGGCGTAGGAGGCGCGCTCGCGCACCTTGCGGTACTGGGAGTGGGCCGCGACCGGCACGGGCGGCAGTGAGACACCGGTGATCAGAGCACCTGCCGGCAGGGCCGTCTCGCGGTGCGGGGTGTCGGCGACGGGCGGATAGAGCTGATCGAGCCGCAGTTCTCCCTGCCCATGGACGGTTTCGTAGTGCACGACCGCGTCGAGGGCGGCCAGTGCGACGGCCATGTCCGAGGGGTGCACGGCCACACATGTCTCGGACGCGCCGAGGATGGCGTGGTTGTGGTGCTCGCCGCCGAGGGCGGGGCAGCCGCTGCCGGGGGCGCGTTTGTTGCACGGCTTGGTGGTGTCCGTGAAGTAGGCGCAGCGGGTGCGCTGGAGGAGATTGCCGCCGACCGTGGCCATGTTGCGCAGTTGCCCGGACGCGCCGGCGAGCACCGCCCGGGCCAGCATCGGGTAACGGCCGCGTACTTCGGGGTGGGCGGCGAGATCGCTGTTGGAGACTGTCGCGCCGATGCGGAGTCCACCGTCCGGGGACGGCTCGATGCGGTCCAGGGGCAGTTCCCGTACGTCGACGAGGCGGGCCGGACGCTCTACGCCGCTCTTCATCAGATCGACCAGGTTGGTGCCGCCGGCGAGGTAGCGCGCGTCCGGATCGTCGGCGAGGAGGGTGACGGCGCCCAGCACATCGGACGCTCTGCGGTAGTCGAACTCTTTCATGCGGTCGCCCCGGACCGCGCTGGTGCGCCCCTCTTCGCCGAGTCGGCGGTCTCGGCCGCTCGCGCGACGGACTCGACAATCGACGTGTAGGCGCTACAGCGGCACAGGTTGCCGCTCATTCGCTCGCGGATCTCATCCGCGGTCAGCGGTGTCGGCCCGGCCGCCGGACGTATGTCGCCGGAAGCGGCGCTCGGCCAACCGGCGGCGTGCTCCGCGAGCATGCCGATCGCCGAGCAGATCTGTCCGGGTGTGCAGTAGCCGCACTGGTAGCCGTCGAGATCGAGGAACGCCTGCTGCACCGGGTGCAGCCGGTCGCCGTCCGCGACGCCTTCGATGGTGGTGATCTCACGTCCTTCGGTCGCGACCGCGAGTTGCAGACACGCCACGGTTCTGCGGCCGTCGATCAGGACGGTGCAGGCACCGCACTGTCCTTGGTCGCAGCCCTTCTTGGTGCCGGTCAGATCGAGGCGCTCGCGTAAGGCGTCGAGCAGGGTGGTGCGGTGATCGACGGGCAGGGTGTGTTTCTCGCCGTTGATGTGCAGGGTGATGACGCTGGACGTCTGTACGGGCATGAGAGATTTCCTTGCGGTGTTCTCTTCTTGGCGTAAGTGGGTCCCAGGGACGGACTGCCGAACAGGCCATGGCAGCCGCTAGAATGCGCTCCAACCGGACGATTGTCCGGTACTGGAAAACGTAGCGGACAGTTGTCCACTTAGCAAGGGATGCGCTACTGCCGCGTGCCCTGAGGAGCGGCACGTGCAGGATAAAAAGGGCACCGCTCTACGTTCCGACGCGCAGCGCAATCGTGAACGCATTCTGCGTGTCGCCCTGAGCGAGCTGACGCGGTCTCCGAACGCGCCGCTCAGCTCCATCGCCAAGAAGGCGGGGGTCGGCCAGGGCACGTTCTACCGCAACTTCCCCAACCGCGAGTCCCTGGTCCTGGAGATCTACCGGCACGAGATGCGGCAGGTCGCCGACAGCGCGGCCCAACTGCTCCTGGAGCTGCCGCCCCAGCCGGCCCTCCGTACCTGGATGGACCGGCTGGCCGAGTTCGCCATGACCAAGGCGGGCCTGGCAGACGCGATCCGCCTCGCCACGAGTGCGCCCGGGGGCCCCTCGAAGCCCTCGCCCACTCCCGTCGCCGAGGCGGCCGAGCTGCTGCTGCGCGCCAACGAGGAAGCGGGCACCATCCGTCCCGGGGTCGATGCCGACGACTTCCTCCTCGCCATCGCGGGCTTGTGGCAGATGACTCCGACCGAGGACTGGCCACCCCGCGCCGCCCGCCTTCTCGACCTCGTCATGGACGGTTTGCGTGCCGGCGCGCCCGGCCACAACCCGGAATGACAAGGATTCGCCGCTGTCAGCCCCCTGTCGGCCACGCCTTGGACGACGCGGCGACGCCCCAGCCCACCGAGCAGGGCCCGAAGGGCGCTTCCGGTGTCGCCCGGGCAGCGCGGGATGCACGGCCGCTATGCCCCGGACGCGTGCACGGGGTAGTCCTCGTCCTCGGAGAGCAGTTCGACGACGTCGACGGGGACGACAAGGTCGGCGGCGTCACGCGGCAGACGGCTTCGGGCTTCCTCGGGGAGCAGCCGGGTTCAGCGCGAGCACGCTCATGGCCTCGCGGTGACCGTGATCGTCGAGCATGGTTCCCCTCCCCCTTACGAGGTTGCCGGACGGAGAGGTGGCTGCGCCTAGGGTGGGGTTCGCTGTCGCACACCAGGAGGTTCACCGATGTCCCGTGTCACTGTCGTCACCGGTGGAAGCCGGGGCATAGGAGCGGCGGTCTGTCGGCGGCTGGCGGCGAACGGGCACGGGGTGGTGATCGGGTACGTGCGGGACGCGGGTGCGGCGGAGAGGGTGGCCGGGGAGGTGCGGGACGCCGGTGGGCGGGCCGCCGTCGTGCGGGTGGACACCTCGGTGGAGGCTGATGTGGAGCGGCTGTTCGAGGTGGCGGAGGAGGAGTTGGGGGCGGTGACGGGGCTCGTGAACAACGCGGGGGTGACGGGGCCGCTGGGGCGGCTCGTGGACGCCTCGCCCGCCGATCTGCGGCGCGTGGTGGACGTCAATCTCCTTGGCGTGCTGCTGTGTTCGCGGCGGGCGGCACAGTTGATGGGCTCGCGGGGCGGCGGGGCGATCGTCAACATCTCCTCGGCCGCGGCGACGCTCGGCAGCGCCGGGGACTACGTCCATTACGCCGCGAGCAAGGCGGCTGTGGACGCGCTGACCGTGGGGCTGTCCAAGGAGTTGGGCGCCGACGGGATCCGGGTGAACGCCGTCGCCCCCGGGATGATCGACACCGAGATGCACGCGGCGATGGGGGATCCCGACCGGGCCCACCGGGCGTCCTCCGCGATTCCGCTGGGGAGACCGGGGCGGGCCGAGGAGATCGCGGCGGCTGTGGCGTGGCTCCTGTCGGAGGAGGCGTCGTACACGACGGGGGCGGTGCTGCGGGTGGCGGGCGGACGATAGGGCGGGGCTGGAGGGCTGAGGGGTCGGGGGTCGGGGGTCGGGGTGAGCGTTCCGCTGGGCGTGCGGGGAGGGGCCGTCGGTTGTCTGCGGCGGCGTCGTGGCCGGTCGCTGCTCTGCGCTCGGCTTCACTCGCGGTGGGGCCCCCATCGCGGCGGAGCCTCAGACCGGCCACAGTCCCGCGCCCCTTCAGAGCACCGTCCAACCGCAGTGAACTTCCCCAGGACCGCTGAGGGTCGGGCTTGGCCGGCGTCGTCCATGTCAGCCGCCCGCGCCACCGTTCCGGCCCGAGCCCCACCGATCGGCTGGCGCCCCAGGACTCACCGCGCCGCCCCGGCCCTCGGCGCGGCAAGCGGACAGCTCACCCCACACCACCCCCCTCTTCAAGCTGCCTCGACGACCCCGCCCCGCACCGCCTCGGCCCACTCCACGACCAGCAGCTCGTACTCCGCGCGCTCGTGCGCGGAGAGGGACCCGCCCGCGCGCAACCACAACGACCTGATCCGCTCGTTCAATTCTGTAGCGGACCGCACGGAACCAAGGGCATGAGGATCGGGGGACATGCGGACAAGCCTAGGGGCAAGCGCTGACAGTCCGCTACCGAGCGGCTACCCGAACCGTATGGGGTTGGTCACGGCATTTCGGATCAACGCCCTTACGGAACCGGAGGGTTCAGCCCCGCCGAAGGGTCACCGCATGACCGGCCCCCAGGGCCCCCACGCCTCCCCTTCCCCTTCCCCCAACCGCCCCGCGAGCCGCTCGATCGCCTCCCGCACCCCCGAGCTGTACCCGTCCTCCCCCAGCCCTCGCGCCGCCACCCGAGCCGCCCGCAGATGCGTGCGCGCGGCGTCGGGCCGCCCGAGCCGCTCATAGTCGGCGGCGAGATTGAGGTGCAGGGAGGGGTAGAGGGACCGCACCGCCCCGGGACTCTCCTCGGCGGCCGTCAGCGCCCGCAGATCCCACGCCAGCTCGTCGGAGGGGTCGTCCTGCGTGTCGGCGAGATAGTGGGCCAGCGTGCACCGGTGCGCGGCCTCCCCCGACTCCCCCACCTCCGCCCACATCGCGAGCAGCCGGTCGCGCGCCTCCTCCCGGTCACCCCCGTGGAGCAACATCACGACCTGCCCGATCCGCGTCAGCAACGCGTCCACCGCTGCCCGCTCCCGCTGCTCCGCCACCGTGCCCTCCGAGCCAGGTCGTCCATACCTGCCACGAAGCTAACCGCACACGACGAGGATCCCCGTCGGCGACACCACCCCCACGCGACGGACCCGTCCCACGTCCCCCTCACACCCCCGCCCGAAACCGAACAGCCGCCCGACACCACCCGCCCCCTGCTCGCCCGCAGAGAGACCGGCCAACCGCCTCCCGAACCCCCAGCGCCTTCATCCACCCGCCCACCCCACCCGGCCCGACCGACACACCCCGACCACAACCAAGCCCCACCGCCCCCCTCCCGGGCACCCCCACACACCCAGCCACACCACCCCCACCCGGGCCCGGCCGACACACTCCAGCCACTCCCACTCCCACGCACACCCCAACCACAACGGCGCCCAGCCGACCACCTCTCCAGCCGACACGCCCCAACCGCACCCCAGCCTCGCCAACCCCCTCCCCAGCCCCCAGCACCCCACGCACCCAGCCGCACCACCCACACCCGGCCCGACCGACCCCCTCCCGGGCACCCCCACACACCCGGCCACGCCCCCCGACCCAGCGCCCCAACCGGCCCGGCCGCCACACCCCAGCCGCTCCCTCACACGCCCCAACCTCAACCGAGCCCAGCCGACCCCCTCCCCAGCTACCAGCACCCCACACCCACCCGACCCAACCGCACCCTAGCCCCCAGCCCCCCAGCCCCCTCACTTGCCCGGCCCGGCCGACGCGCCCCCACGCCCCGGCCGACCCGCCTACCCCCCGCTCACTCCAAACCGCTCACTTCAAATTCGGCACAGCCCAGTCGATCGCCTCATGCCCCTGCACAGCCACCCCCGCATTGATCTGCGTGAACGGCTGAGACCCGAAGAACCCCCCCTTCGCGGACAGCGGCGAGGGATGCACCCCCTGCACCACGACATGCCGCTCGGCGTCGATCAGCCGGGCCTTCTTCTGCGCGTAGGCCCCCCACAGCACGAACACCGCGGGATCCGGCCGAGAGGCCACCGCGCTGATCACCGCGTCGGTGAACTTCTCCCACCCCTTGTTCTTGTGGGAGTTGGCCTCCCCGCCCCGGACGGTGAGCACGGCGTTGAGCAGCAGCACCCCCTGCTCGGCCCACGGCATCAGGTACCCGTTGTCCGGGATCGGCGCCCCCAGCTCGGAGTTCATCTCCTTGTAGATGTTGCGCAGCGACGGCGGAATCCGCACCCCGGGCTGAACGGAGAAGCACAGCCCGTGCCCCTGCCCCTCCCCGTGGTACGGGTCCTGACCGAGGATCAGGACCTTCACCCGGTCGTACGGCGTGGCCTCCAGCGCGGCGAAGACCTCCTCGCGCGGCGGATAGACGGGACCCTTCGCCCGCTCCTCCTCCACGAACTCGGTCAGCTCCTTGAAGTAGGGCTGCTGCAGTTCGTCCCCCAGGACCCCGCGCCAGGACTCGGGCAGCATGGCGATGTCGGTCACGTCAACGTCCTTCGGTCGTGCGATGGCTTCCAGACCTCAGAACCTACCGCCGCCCACTGACAATCGCCCCCAGCCCCGGAGATCACCGGCCCCGAGACCCCGAGCCACCCGCCCCGAGGCCCGAAAACCACCGGCCCTCACCAGCTCGTCTTCCGCGACAACTCCCACACCATCATGATCGTCGCCGGGTCCAACGACCTCTCCGCGCCGCCCACTTCCTCACTGGCCGCGATGTACTGCTTCCCCTGCCACAACGGCAGCAGCCGCACGTCCTCGACGAGAATCCGCTGCGCCGCCTGGAAGTCCTTCACCACCTCCCCCCGGTTGCCCTGCTCCCGCGACCGGGGCAGCAGCACATCGGTGATCTGCTTGACGGAGTACGGCGTCCCGAGCGCGTTCTGCTGCCCCACGAACGGCGCGATGAAGTTGTCGGGGTCGGGGAAGTCCGGCTGCCACCCCCGCCCGAACACGGGGTACTCCCCCTTCTCGTAGCCGCGCACGTACGTGTTCCAGGGCCGGCTGTTGAGGGTCACCCGGAACAGCCCGGAGCCGTCCAACTGGGCCTTGATCTCCTTGAATTCGAGCCCGGTGTCGGAGCCGTACCGGTCGGTGGTGTACCAGAGGGTCAGCGGGACCGGCGTGGGGACGCCCGCCTTGTCGAGGATCTTCTTCGCCTTGCCGGGATCGGGCTTGCCGAAGACGTCGAAGTAGGGCGTCGTGTGCCCGGTGAGCCCCTGCGGAACCATGGAGTACAGGGGCTCGACGGTGTCCTGGTAGACCTTGTGGGCGATGGCCGCCCGGTCGATGGTCTGGGCGACGGCCTTGCGGACGGCGGCGTTCCCGGCGGCCGTGTCCCGGGGGTTGAAGACGAGGTAGTTGATGGCGCTGCCGGCCCCCTCGTACAGCTCAAGGCCCTTGTTCTCGTCGTTCTTGCCCTCCAGGGAGACGACGTCGTCGGCGGCGAGTCCCTGGTAGGTGATGTCGATCCCGCCGTCGCGCAGGGACTTGACCATGCGCGCGGAGTCCTGGAAGTACCGGATGGTCACCGCGTCGTTCTTGAGCTTCGCGAGCCCCTTGTACGAGGGGTTGCGGACGAGGACGGCCTCTGTGCCCTGTTCGTAGGATTCGAGCCGGTAGGGACCGGAGCCGATGACCCGGGAGTCCTTGCGCAACGAGTTGTCGGGGTAGGTGGCGGGCGGCACGAGCGAGAGCGCGGGCGTCGCGAGGACGAACGGGAAGGTCGCGTCGGGCTTGTTGAGCCGGAAGACGACCTGCCGGTCCCCGCTGGTCTCGACCTTGTCGAGGCTGCCGAGGAGACCTGCGGGACCGGTCTGCGCGTTGATCGCCCGGATCCGCTCGACGGAGTGCTTGACGGCCTCGGCGTCCAGTTTCGCGCCGTTGGAGAACTTCAGACCTTCCCGCAACTCGCAGGTGTAGACGCGGTGACCGCCGCTGAAGGTGCAGCTCTTCGCGGCGTCCGGCTCGGGCGCGGTCGCACCGTTCGGGTAGGCGAGGAGCGTCTGGTAGACGTTGCGGAACAGCTCCCAGGAGCCGTCCCACGCGCCGGCCGGGTCGAGGGTGCTGGGCGCGCTGGTGGTGCCGACGACGATGGGGCCCTTGTCGCCGGAGCCGCTGTCGGAGAGGTAGCCGCAGCCCACGGCCATCCCGAGTGAGGCGAACGCCGCCACACCCCGCAGGCTTCGCTTCATGAACACGCGCACGCTCCTCGATCAGCCGTACCAAGGGGGGTTGGCGCGAGACCCTACCGCAGAGCGGCGCATACTGAACCGGTTCCTCGTACATCTATTCGGATCGGGGCAGGTGGGACGACGAAGGCGCCGCCCCCGTGCAACAGGAGCGGCGCCTTCAAAAACCCGACAGACCCTCGGGGTTCAGCCCCCCACGGCGGCGTTGAGGAAGATCCCCCCGTCGACCACGAGCGTCTGCCCGGTGATCCAGTCCGCCTGGTCGGACGTCAGGAACGCGGCCGTCCCCCCGATGTCGGACGGCACCCCGAGCCGCCCGAGCGGGTACGCGGCGGCGGCCTCCTCCTCGCGCCCCTCGTAGAGCGCCTCGGCGAACTTCGTCTTGACGACGGCCGGCGCGATGGCGTTGACCCGCACCTTCGGCGCGAACTCGTGGGCGAGCTGCTGGGTGAGGTTGATCATCGCGGCCTTGCTCATCCCGTACGCGGCGATGAACGGGGAGGGCGCGAGCCCGGACACGGAGGCGATGTTGACGATCGCGCCGCCGTTGTCCTTCTGCCAGGCGTGCCAGGTCTTCTGGGCGAAGCCGAGCGCGGAGATCACGTTGGTCTCGTAGACCTTGCGGGCGACGTTCAGGTCGAGGTCGGCGAGCGGCCCGAACACCGGGTTGGTACCGGCGTTGTTGACGAGGTAGTCGACGCGCCCGAAGGCCTCCATCGCGCGGTCGACGACCTCGGCCTGGTGGTCGAGGTCGTGCGCCTTGCCGGCGACGCCGAGCACCCGCTCGGCCCCGAGCCTGTCGACGGCCTCCTTGAGCGCGTCCTCGTTGCGCCCGGTGATGACGACCCGGTCGCCGCGCGCGACGAGCGCCTCGGCGACGCCGTACCCGATGCCTCGGCTGGCGCCCGTGACGAGCGCGACCTTGCCGGAGAGTTCCACAGTCATGGCTCAGTACTTCCTGATCAGCGCGGCTAGTTCAGCGGTCCGCCGGCGACGTACAGGACCTGCCCGGAGACGAACCCGGCCGCCTCGCCGGTGAAGAAGGCGATGGCGTTGGCGATGTCCTCGGGCTCGCCGACGCGCTGGACGGGGATCTGCGTCGCCGCGGCCTTCTTGAAGTCGTCGAAGTCCATCTTGACCCGGTCGGCGGTGGCCTTGGTCATCTCGGTGGCGATGAACCCGGGGGCGACGGAGTTGGCGGTGATGCCGAACTTGCCCAGCTCGATGGCGAGGGTCTTGGTGAAGCCCTGCAACCCGGCCTTGGCGGCGGCGTAGTTGGCCTGGCCGCGGTTGCCGAGCGCCGAGGAGGAGGAGAGGTTGACGATCCGTCCGAACCCGGCGTCGACCATGTGCTTCTGCACAGCGCGGGCCATCAGGAACGAACCCCGCAGGTGCACGTTCAGGACCGTGTCCCAGTCGGACGCGCTCATCTTGAACAGCAGGTTGTCGCGCAGGACACCCGCGTTGTTGACGAGGATCGCCGGGGCGCCCAGTTCCTCGGCGACGCGCGCGACGGCGGCCTCGACCTGCGCCTCGTCGGAGACGTCCGCGCCGACGGCGATCGCCCGGCCGCCGGCCGCGGTGATCTTCTCGACGGTGTCCTTGCAGGCGGCCTCGTCCAGGTCGATCACGGCGACCGCGCGGCCCTCGGCGGCCAGCCGGACGGCGGTGGCGGCGCCGATGCCCCGCGCCGCACCGGTGACGATCGCGACCCGCTGTTCAGTGGTGGACATGTGCTGCTTCTCCTCGCCCTTGAGAAAATCCGCGGCCCCGACATGCATTGAGCAACCGCTTAGTATCTTCGCCACCCGTGACGCTAGAAGCCCCGGCACTCCGTGTCAACGGGCCACCCGGACGGTGTGACAGATCACCGGCGGATCATCGCACCAGCAGATCCAGCAACCGCTCCGCCTCCGCCTGCGGATCCCCCGTCAGCCCGGTGTGCACGGGCCCCGGCTGCACGACCGTCGACCTCGGCGCGACGAGCCACCTGAACCGCCGCCCGGGATCGTCGCCCGCGCTCTGCCCGGCGGCCTCGCAGACCCGCTCCACGGCCCCCAGCGCGGCCCGCACGCCCTCGACGTCGGCCCTCGGGTCCAGCGCCAGCAGCCGCGCCTCGTCGAGATGCGTACGCGCGCCCACGTACCCCTTGGCCCGGCAGTACAGCAGCACCCCCGCGTTGACGCACTCCCCGCGCTCCACGCGCGGGACGATCCGCAGCAGCGCGTACTCGTAGACGTCCCCGGCGGTGCTCTGCCCGTCGCGGGTGATGTGCCGCTCGGTGAGCTGTCCGGCCATGTGGGTGAGGTGCTCGGTCATGCGCTGATCCCCTTGACGCGTGTGTGGATGTCGACGGCCCGCGTGAGCAGCGGCCCCGCGTACGCCCGCCGCAGCGCGTCCGGCGAATCGAACCCGGCCTCGCCCTCCAGCCAGGCGTCCGGGATCTCGGCGGTGACCTCGGCGAGCAACTCCTCGGTGACACGCGGCGCCAGCTCCTCGGCGGCGCGCGCGACGTCCGGCGCGAAGGAGATCAGCGCGTGGTCGGAGGCGTCGTAGGGCCGGGCGGCGGACGCCTCGGCGGCGGGCCAGTTGTGGTGCCAGATCATCGTCGCGCCGTGGTCGATGAGCCAGAGTTCGTCGCGGTGCATGAGCAGGTTGGGGTTGCGCCAGGACCGGTCGACGTTGTTCACGAGCGCGTCGAACCAGACGATCCGTCCGGCGTCCTCGGCGCTCACCTCGAACGCCAGCGGGTCGAAGCCGAGGGCGCCGGAGAGGAAGTCCATACCGAGGTTGGTGCCGCCGCTGGCGCGGATCAGGTCCTGGACCTGCTGATCGGGTTCGGCGAGTCCGAGAACCGGGTCGAGGCGGACGGTGACGAGGCGGGGCATCCGCAGACCGAGCCGGCGGGCGAGTTCCCCGCACACCACCTCGGCGACGAGCGTCTTGCGGCCCTGCCCGGCGCCGGTGAACTTCAGGACGTAGGTCCCGAAGTCGTCGGCCTCGACCAGCCCCGGCAGCGAACCGCCCTCCCGCAGGGGCGTGATGTAGCGGGTGGCGGTGACGTCCTTGAGCATTGGCCCAGGTTACCGAGGGCGGACCGACAGCTCGACGACAGCTCTGGCTTACGCGCGTCAGACCGCTCACACGCGAGTATCGCGGCACGTCCGGATCACGTCCCCCCGGGTGAACCGTTCACGCTCGTGCCCCGTACCTCCGTACGCATCCCGAGAATCCATCCCCCCTCGAAGGGAATCACCAGCATGACCAGCGCACCGATCAACCCCCTCAGCGGTCCCGCCCGTCGCACCGTCGTGTCGGCGGCCGGCGCGGCAGGGCTCGCCGTCGCGCTGACCGCGTGCGGAAGCTCCGACGACTCGTCGTCGGCCGACTCGAAGGACACCGGTACCACCGGCTCGACCGGCTCCACCGGTTCGGCGGCCTCCGGGGGCACGACCGGGGGTGCGGCGGGCGGCACCGCGCTCGCCGCGACCGCCGACATCCCCGAGGGCGGCGGCAAGATCTTCGAGGCCCAGAAGGTCGTCGTCACCCAGCCGAAGGCCGGCACCTACAAGGCGTTCTCGGCCGTCTGCACCCACCGCGGCTGTGCGGTCAAGAGCATCGCGAACGGGGTCATCAACTGCCCCTGCCACAACAGCAACTTCTCGGTCGAGGACGGCAGCGTGAAGAGCGGCCCGGCGACGCAGCCGCTCCCGGCGGTGAACATCACCGTCACCGGCAACAACATCACCCTGGCGTAGCGGGCGAGTTGATCGCCGTCACCACCTCGTCCGTGGTCGCGACCGTGGCGACCAACGCGAGGGTGTGACGGACCATCGCGGGGGTGTAGTCACTCGGCACCCCCGCGATCGCGTCCGCCGCGACGACGACCGTGTAGCCCAGATTCACCGCGTCGAACACCGAGTTGGGGATCGCGACGTTCGCGGACACCCCGGCCACCACCAGCGTCCGGCACCCCAGGTTCCGCAGCAGCGCGTCCAGTTCGGTCCCGTGCAGCGGCGACAGGCCGTGCAGCCGGCGGACGACGATGTCGTGCGCGGCGACCTCGATCGGCGCGGCGACCCGCACCGCGGGCGAACCGGCGAGCTGCTGGACG
>NZ_JBTYMC010000116.1:0-18949 GCF_054880855.1 Streptomyces sp. S6
GCGGCGCCGCCCGCCGTCGGCGCCGCCGGGGTGGCGGACGTCCTCGGGCGGCTCACCCAGCGCGTCGATCTGGTCCAGATGGCGGTGCGCGGGGGCGCTCCGGACGCGCTGCCGCCCGGTTTCGACACCTCGCACCAACTGCTCGTGGTGAACGACTTCCCGCACGGTTTCGACGACCGCGCGGTGACGCGGTTGCGCTACCTGGCGGACGAAGGGCCGAGCGTCGGCGTGCACCTGCTGATGGTCGCCGACCGGGAGGACGCCGCCGCGTACGGCCCGCTGCTGGACCCGCTGTGGCGGTCCCTGCTGCGGCTGACCCCGGTGCCGGAGGACCACCTCGCCGATCCGTGGGTGGGGCACGCGTGGACGTACGAACCGGCGCTCGTGCCGCCCGGCAGCCGGGTGCTCCAGCAGGTCCTCGCGCAGGTCGCGGCAGCCCGCTCCCAGCCGCAATAGCGTGCATCAAGCCTCAGTAAAGCGCCCTGACCTGCACTTTTGATCTTTCTTTTGCCAATCGCTTTACCTTTCCTTGGTGATTGGGGTACTGTTTTCCGTACGGAGGGGAGTACTCCCTGACAATTGCGGCGTACCCGTCAATACGGATCAGGCCAGATCCCGGGGCGTCGGCCCATCCTTGGGTGGAAGAGACCTCCGGCAGCGCGACGCGACGCTGAGTATCTGCCGTTACGTACTGCCGGAGGCGCAGCAATGGATGTTTCCCTGGCCCTGTGGGTCCTGACGATCGTGGGCCTCGGCGCCCTGATCGCGGTCGACTTCTTCATCGGCCGCAAACCGCACGACGTGTCCATCAAGGAAGCGGGGATCTGGACGGTCGTCTGGATCGCCCTGGCCGCGCTCTTCGGCCTCGGCCTCGCGGTGTTCGGCGGCGGGGAGCCCGCAGGGGAGTTCTTCGCCGGGTTCATCACCGAGAAGTCGCTCAGCGTCGACAACCTCTTCGTCTTCATCCTGATCATGGCGAAGTTCGCGGTGCCGTCGCAGTACCAGCAGCGGGTCCTGCTCATCGGCGTCCTGATCGCCCTGGTCCTGCGGGCGATCTTCATCGCCGCCGGCGCCGCGATCATCGCCAACTTCTCCTGGGTCTTCTACATCTTCGGCGCCTTCCTCATCTACACCGCCTGGAAGCTGATCCAGGAGGCGCGGGCCGGCGAGGAGGACGAGGAGTTCGAGGAGAACAAGCTCCTCAAGGCCGCCGAGAAGCGCTTCGGTGTCGCCGACCGCTACCACGGCACGAAGCTGTGGATCCAGGAGAACGGCAAGCGGGTCATGACCCCGATGCTGGTCGTCATCCTCGCGATCGGCACCACGGACATCCTGTTCGCGCTCGACTCGATCCCCGCGATCTTCGGCCTGACGCAGGACCCGTACATCGTCTTCACCGCCAACGCGTTCGCCCTCATGGGCCTGCGCCAGCTGTACTTCCTCCTCGGCGGGCTGCTGCGCAAGCTGGTCCACCTCAGCTACGGGCTCTCCGTCATCCTCGGCTTCATCGGCGTCAAGCTCGTCCTGCACGCGCTGCACGAGTCGGGGGTCCACGTCCCGGTGATCAGCATCCCGGTCTCCCTGGGCGTGATCTGCGGGGTCCTGGTCGTCACGACCGTCACGAGCCTCAGGGCCGCGAAGAAGCAGGCGGAGGCCGAGGCGCAGGAGGGCACGCCGAAGGACAGCGTCACCAGCTGACCTCCGCGTCCGAACGAACCGAACGAACGGTGCCCGGCGACGCCGCCGGGCACCGCTTCATGTGCGGCCACGCCCCCTTCGGGTGAGGGCCCCCGAGACCGACCCCTGGGAACTCCACATGCGCCTCATCACCCCGTCTGCGACGATCGCCGCATGATCACTGGGCTTCGGGCACTCACCGCCCGGTGGACGACGATCGTGCCGGTCCTCGCGGTCATCCTCCTCGTCTTCACCTGGGGCCGAGACCTCCCCGGCGCCGTCGTCGCCCTGGTCACGCTGGTCCTCGCCGGGGCCGTCCTCGCGGCGGTCCACCACGCCGAGGTCATCGCCCACCGCGTCGGCGAACCCTTCGGCTCCCTGGTCCTCGCCGTCGCCGTCACGATCATCGAGGTCGCCCTCATCGTCACCTTGATGGTGGACGGCGGCGACAAGAGCTCCACGCTGGCCCGGGACACCGTCTTCGCCGCCGTGATGATCACCTGCAACGGCATCCTCGGCGTCTGCCTGCTCGTCGCCTCGCTGCGGCACGGCACCGCCGTCTTCAACCCGGAGGGCACCGGCGCCGCCCTCGCGACCGTCGCCACGCTGGCCACGCTCAGCCTGGTCCTGCCGACGTTCACGACCAGCAAGCCGGGACCCGAGTTCTCCACGGTCCAGCTCACCTTCGCGGCCCTGTCGTCCCTCGTCCTGTACGGCCTGTTCGTGGCGACCCAGACCGTACGGCACCGCGACTACTTCCTGCCGGTCACCCACGAGGGCGCGGTCCTGGACGCCGACGACCACGCCGACCTGCCGACCGTCCGCACGGCCTACCTGAGCCTCGTCCTGCTCGGCCTCGCGCTGATCGGCGTGGTGGGGCTCGCGAAGGGGGTCTCGCCGACGATCGAGTCGGGCGTCGAGTCCGCCGGGCTGCACCACGCGGTCGTCGGCGTCGTCATCGCCCTGCTCGTCCTGCTCCCCGAGACCATCGCCGCGCTGCGCGCCGCCCGCAGGGACCGGGTGCAGACCAGCCTCAACCTCGCGCTCGGCTCCGCCATGGCGAGCATCGGGCTGACGATCCCCGCGGTCGCCCTGGCCTCCGTCTGGCTCTCCGGGCCACTCGTCCTCGGGCTCGGCTCGACCCACATGGTGCTGCTCGCGCTGACCGTCGGCGTCAGCATCCTCACGGTGGTGCCGGGGCGGGCCACGCCGTTGCAAGGGGGCGTGCATCTGGTGCTGTTCGCGGCGTATCTGGAGTTGGCGGTCAATCCGTAGGGGCGCGCGTGCCCTCACCCCTCCGCCGGAACCGCCCCTCCAGCGGTCACCGGACGGGTCTCCGGCAGCAGCGCGAAGCATCCCAGGCTGAACAGTGCCACGGCCGACAGGTACGTCCCGACGCCCCACGGCACCCTGCCGGACCCCTCGGCCAGTGCCGTCGCGACGATCGGGGTGAGCGCGCCCCCGAGGACCCCGCCGAGGTTGTAGCCGACCGCCGCACCCGTACAACGGACGCGCGGTTCGTAGAGTTCCGGCAGATACGCCCCGATCACCGAGTACGTCGTGATGAACGCGAGCAGCGCCCCCAGGAAGCCGAGGAACATCAGCAGCGGCTCGCCGGTCGACAGGAGGGCGACCGTCGGGAACATCCACAGGGCCATCGCCGCGCACCCGGCCATGCACATGGGCCGCCGCCCGAACCGGTCGCCCAGATGTGCCGCGAGCGGGGTGAGCGCGCCCTTCACGACGACGGCGGCCATGATGCACGTCAGCATGACCGTGCGGCTCACGCCGAGCCGTTCCGTCGCGTACGCCAGCGACCAGGTCGTCACCGCGTAGAAGACCGCGTACCCGGAGGCCAGCGCGCCGGCCGTCAGCAGGACGAGCCGCCGGTGGCGGACGAACACCTCGACGAGCGGCACGCGCGCGTGGTCGTCGATTTCGAGGAACCGGGGGCTCTCGGTGAGGGACGACCGCAGCCACAGCCCCGCGACCGCGAGCACCCCGGCGGCCCAGAACGGCACCCGCCACCCCCAGGACGCGAACTGCGCCTCGGAGAGGCCCGCGGACAGCCCGAGCATCACCCCGTTGGCGAGCACGAAGCCCACAGCCGGACCCACCTGCGGGAAGCTCGCCCACAACGCGCGTCTGCCGGGCGGCGCGTGCTCCGCCGTCAGCAGCACCGCCCCGCCCCACTCCCCGCCGAGCCCGAGCCCCTGGAGGAACCGCAGCACGAGCAGCAGCACCGGCGCGGCGACGCCGATGGCCGCGTACGACGGGACGCAGCCGACCGCGACCGTCGAGGCACCCGTCAGCAGCAGCGACACGACCAGCACCGGGCGCCGCCCGTAGCGGTCCCCGACGTGCCCGAACAGCATCGACCCCAGCGGGCGGGCGAGGAAGCCGACACCGAACGTCCCGAAGGCCGCCAGCATGCCCGCCAGGGGCGAGAACGTCGGGAAGAACAGCGGGCCGAGGACGAGCGCCGCCGCCGTCCCGTAGGCGAAGAAGTCGTAGAACTCGATGGCCGTCCCGGCGAGCGCGGCGGCGGCGAGCCGGGGCATGGACGGTGGTGTCACGGACGGTGGTGTCACGGTGTGTGCAGGCTGCATGCCCCGTCAACCGGCCGCCACCACCGTGAGTCACGGCGGCGCGCGGAGCACTGGGGGCGTCAGTAGGTCACGACGATGCGCCGCGCGGGGCCGTCGACCCGGACGACACCGCCGTAAGGGACGACGAGTTGCGGGTCCGTGTGGCCGAGGTCGACGTCGAAGACGGCCATCGTGTCGGGGGCGTACGTCTTCAGCGCGCTCTCGACGGCCGCGCGCTGGTCGGCGGCGTACTGTGCGCTCGCCTGAGGGCCGTTCGGCCGCTCCAAGGACCAGGTCTTGGCCCGGCCCATCAAAAGCGCCGGGAAGCGCCTCAGGAGGCCGCGCTCGCCCATGTTGCGCAGGACGTAGTGGACCTCCTTGGCGCTCGGCAGGTCCTCGGAGGTCTCCAGGAACAGCACGCCGCCGTCGTACACGGACGGGTCGGCGGCGATCTCGCGGTCGGCCATCAGGAGCCAGGAGAGGATCTCCAGGTTGCCGCCCCACGCGCGGCCCTCCACCACCCGGTCGGCGTTCAGCCAGCTCCAGCCGGTGCCGGGGCGGGTCTCCGGCACGCGCGTGAAGGTCCGCGGGTCGGCCCAGTCGCCCTCGACGTCGCTCCAGTGGTCCACCGGGCGCAGCTCGTAGGGGCCCGAGGTGAACAGGGCGGCACGCAGGGAGTCGGCGGTCGGCGCGTCCATGGCGACAGGACGGCCGAACTGCACCATGACGCTGCCACCGTGGTAGCCGACGATCCCGGTGCTGTACAGGTAGGCCAGGAAGGCCGTGTTGTCGCTGTACCCGAAGAACGGCTTCGGATGCGCGCGGATCAACTCGCGGTCCAGGAAGGGCAGGACGGTGATCTGGTCGTCACCCCCGATCGACGCGAACACCGCCTTGATCTCCGGGTCGGCGAAGGCCGCGTGCAGGTCGTCGGCGCGCTGCCGGGGCGTGGCGTTCATCGTGCGCGTCGACGGGTACTCGACGGGGTCGAGGCCGAACTCGTCCCGCAGGCGCGCGAGGCCGAGTTCGAAGGGGCGCGGGAAGAGGCCGGGCAGCCCCGCGGACGGTGAGACGACGGCGACGCGGTCGCCGGGGGAGGGCTTGGGCGGGTACGCGGGAGCTGTCATGTCCGCACGTTACGGGGCCTCACCCGGACGGCGCACCGTGATAAACCGGGGACGAGCGGTGCCCTCGTCCCGGGGCGCCCCGAACGGACCGGAGGAACCGTGCCCCGCACCCTGGCCAACGCCCCGATCATGATCCTCAACGGCCCCAACCTGAACCTCCTCGGTCAGCGCCAGCCGGAGATCTACGGGTCCGACACGCTCGCCGACGTCGAGGCGATGTGCGTCAAGGCAGCGGCGGCCCACGGTGGCACGGTCGACTTCCGGCAGTCCAACCACGAGGGCGAACTCGTCGACTGGATCCACGAGGCACGGCTGAACCACTGCGGCGTCGTCATCAACCCGGGCGCCTACTCGCACACCTCCGTCGCGATCCTGGACGCGCTCAACACCTGCGACGGGCTGCCGGTGATCGAGGTCCACATCTCCAACATCCACAAGCGCGAGGCGTTCCGGCACCACTCGTACGTGTCGCTGCGCGCGGACGGGGTGATCGCCGGGTGCGGGGTGCAGGGGTACGTGTTCGGGGTGGAGCGGGTGGCGGCGCTGGCGAGGGAGGGGACGGCGTGAGCGGGTGAGCTTGCGTAAGGGGCGTCGTCCATGGCTGACGCCCCTTACGCCGGTGTCCGCTACAGGCGGCCGGCCTCCACGATCCGCCGCAGGAACCGCCGCGTGCGCTCCTCCTGCGGGGCGCCGAAGATCTGCTCGGCGCTGCCGCGCTCCAGGATCACGCCGCCGTCCAGGAAGCAGACCTGGTCGGCGACTTCGCGCGCGAAGCCCATCTCGTGCGTGGCCAGCACCATCGTCATCCCGTCGCCCTTCAGGTCACGGACGACGTTCAGGACCTCGCCGACCAGCTCAGGGTCGAGGGCGGCGGTGATCTCGTCGAGGAGCAGCAGCCGGGGCCGCACCGCGAGGGCCCGCACGATCGCCACACGCTGCTGCTGGCCGCCGCTGAGCCGGTCGGGGTACGCGGCGGCCCTGCCGGCCAGTCCGAGGCGCTCCAGCAGCTCCCTGGCCCGCTCCTCGGCCTCCTCGCGGGGCACGCCGTGGACGCGGCGCGGGGCGAGCGTGACGTTCTCCAGGACCGTCATGTGCGGGAACAGGTTGTACGACTGGAAGACCACGCCGATCCGGCGCCGCACCGCGTCCTGGTCCACACGCGGGTCGGTGATCTCCTCGCCGTCCAGCCAGATCGCGCCGTCGTCGATGTCCTCCAGCAGGTTCGTGCACCGCAGCAGCGTCGACTTGCCCGACCCGGAGGCCCCGATCAGCGCGGTCACCGTGTGCGGGGCGACCTCCAGATCGACGTCCCGAAGGACGGCCGAGCCGCCGAACGTCTTGCGCACGGACTCCATCCGCAGCACCGGCGCGTCGCTCATGCCGTACCTCCCTGGGACCGCTGACGGTCCATCCGCGCCGTCACCCAGTCCGTGAACCGGGTCATCGGGATCGTCAGCGCCACGAACACCAGCCCCGCGACGATGTACGGCGTGTAGTTCAGGCTCCGCCCGACGATGATGTCCGCCGCGTGCACCGCGTCGATCGCGCCGCCGATCGACACGAGACCGGTGTCCTTCTGGAGCGACACCAGGTCGTTGAGCAGCGGCGGCACCTGACGGCGCACCGCCTGCGGCAGCACCACGTACCGCAGCGCCTGCCGGTTGGTCAGCCCCAGGGAGCGGGCCGCCGCACGCTGCGAGGGGTGCACGGACTCGATGCCCGCGCGGAACACCTCCGCGACGTACGCCGAGTACGTCAGCGTCAGCGCCGTCCCGCCCAGCAGCACCGGATCGACCGTCACCCCCTGGAGGCGCAGCGCGGGGACGCCCAGGACGACGATCATCAGGTTGATGAGCAGCGGGAGGCCCCGGAAGAAGTCCGTGTAGGCCGCCGCGAGCACCCGCAGGGGGAAGAACACCGGGCCGCGCAGCGTGCGCGCGACGGCGATGAGCATGCCGAGGACCAGGACGGCCACTCCGCACACCGCCAGCAGCCGGATGTTCAGCCACAGCCCTTCGAGGACCTTCGGCAGCGCCTCGCGCGCGTAGTGCGCGTCGAAGAACGTCTCCTCGGTGCGCTGCCAGCCCGGCGCGTTGACGACGACCAGGTAGAGCACCACACCCACCACGAGCGTCGACAGCGCGGCGATCGCCGTCGCCCTACGCGTACGCGCGCGCCGGTAGCGCTCGTGCTCCAGCCGCCGCTGCGACGGGACGTACGCGTCCCGCGGCTCCTCGTCGGTCTTGGCGAGCGTCACTTGAGCACCGGGGCGGAGACCGCGTCGGACAGCCACTGCTGCTCCAGCTTCGCGAGTGTGCCGTCCTTGCGCAGGGCGTCCACAGCGGCCGTCACACAGGGCGTGAGCGCGCTGCCCTTGTCGAGGACCAGCCCGAACTGCTCGGGAGCGGCGCCCCGGTTCTCGAACTGGCCGACGATCGTGGCGTCGGTGATCTCGGCGCCGGTGATGTAGAACGCGGTCGGCAGGTCCACGACGATCGCGTCGACCTGCTTGTTCTGGAGGGCGGCCTTCGCCTGGTCGTTCTTCGCGTACACGGCGGCCTGCTGCGCCGGCTTCACCACGTCCTGGAGGTATTCCAGGCTGGTCGTGCCGACCTGGGCGCCCAGCTTGAGGCCCTTCAGGTCGGCGATGCTCCTGGCCTGCGCGGCCTTGGTGCCCTTCAGCGCGATCACGGCCTGGCGGACGTCGTAGTAGCCGGACGAGAAGTCGACGGCCTTCTTGCGCTCGTCGCTGATCGACACCTGGTTGATGTCGAAGTCGAAGGTCTTCGCACCGGGGGCGAACGCCTTGTTGAACGGCACGGTCTGCCAGACGACGGCGCTCTTGCCGTACCCGAGCCGCTGGGCCACCGCGTAGGCGACGGCCGACTCGAAGCCCTGGCCGCTGGAGGGCTTGTCGTCCTTGAACCACGGCTCGTAGGCGGGCGTGTCGGTGCCGACCGTCAGCTTTCCGGCGGCGGTGGTCGACAGCGCGCCCTTGGCGCACGCGGCGCCGGTCGAGGAACCGGACGGCGCGGCGGCGTCCTTCCCCTCCGGCTGCGGGGCACAGGCCACCGCGGTGGTGAGGAGAGCGACGGCGGCGGTCAGGGCGGCGCGGCGCGGGACATGGGGGGCGAGACGCATGGCGGGAGAGTTACAGCGAAAGCGCCGGTTTGTCCAGTTCACGACAGCGGGTGTCCGCATAGTGGGAACAGGTGTTGCGTCTGCGTGAACGGGGAGGCGGGAGGGGGGCTCGAACCCTCGGACGAGGGCGAGGAGGCGAGGGGGGTGCGGGGATGCCTGGGCCGCCGGTCGAGGGCGGGGAATGCGGTGGACCGGCGGCCCTTACCGAGCGGGAGCCGTCATCCCGCGCGGGGCAGGCTCCAGTTGACCGCACACCCACGCGCGCGGGGAGCGCGTGTGCCACCCCGGCGCGTGTGCGCGATTCACACGGGGCGCGTTGACGTCGCTCTGTGTCACCGGCACCTCGTGTCGGCCCGCCGCCTCACCAGCCGCGCGCGTGCCACTCCGGGAGCTGCGGGCGCTCGGCGCCCAGGGTCGTGTCGTCGCCGTGCCCCGGGTAGACCCACGTCTCGTCCGGAAGGACGTCGAAGATCTTCGTCTCCACGTCGTGGATCAGGCTCGCGAACGCCTCCGGGTTCTGACGGGTGTTGCCCACCCCGCCCGGGAAGAGGCAGTCACCGGTGAACACGTGCGGGTGGCCGTGCGGGTCGTCGTAGACCAGGGCGATCGAACCCGGCGTGTGCCCGACCAGGTGGCGCGCGGTCAGCTCCACCCGCCCCACCCGGATCACGTCGCCGTCGTCGACCGGGACGTCCGTCGGCACCGGGATGCCCTCGGCGTCCTCGCGTCCCGCGTACGTGCGCGCGCCGGTGGCCGCCACGATCTCCGCGAGCGCCTGCCAGTGATCGCCGTGCTGGTGGGTCGTCACGACCGACACCAGGCCGTCGTCGCCGACCGTGCCGAGCAGCGCCGCCGCGTCGCTCGCCGCGTCGATCAGCAGCTGCTCGTCCGTGGCGCGGCAGCGCAGCAGGTAGGCGTTGTTGTTCATCGGGCCGACCGCGATCTTCGTGATCATCAGGTCTTTCAGCTCGTGCACGTCCGCCGGGCCGCCTACCGTCACCTGTCCGCTGTACGTCATGACCGCAGCCTATAGCGGGGGCAGCACCGGCAGGAGCCCGCCTTCGGCCTGCGGCGCGGACGCCCCGGAACGCCCCGCGAGCCAGCCCAGCAGCTCGGCACCGGAACCGGTGACGGTCACCTCGGGGACGTCCCCGGCCCGGCCCGTGCGCCACGCGTGCGTGCCGTTCGTCAGACGGGTCGGCGGGACGTCCGCGAGGCCGTCGTACCGCGCCGCGAGGAAGGTGATCTGCCGCGCGGTGAAGTCCTCCGGGAGGTCCGCCAGGCCGTAGCCGATGCCCAGGTCCACGTGGTGCAGCTCGACCTCCGCCCAGCGGCGGAACGGGATGTGGGAGGCGCTGTCCTCGATGCCGTTGCGCAGGACCACCGTCCGCGACCAGTCGGCCGGGGCGTCGCCGGCGGCCAGGAAGCGGGCGCTGCTCTCCCGCAGGTCGGAGAGGTGGACGTCCAGCGCGCGCGGGGCGTCCCGCTCGATGTCCGCGTCCCGGACCTCGGCGGTCGCGTACATCGGGCGACCGTTCAGGACGTTCGCCAGAGCGTCCGCGTTGCGGGCGAGGTGGGCGAGGACGTGGCCACGGCTCCAGCCTGGCAACCGTGACGGTTCGGCGACCGACGCGTTGTCCAGCCCGGCGACCGCGGCCAGCAGCCGCCGCGTCGCTTCCCGTACCGAGTCCAGGTCACGCACGTGATCAGTCATGGGGCCGACCCTAGCCCCGTCACTCCATCGGGTGAAGACGGCTCGACAGCGCCGTGAATCGAATGCGTGTGCGATACGGTGGCTTGCAGGCGTCGGGCATGCTGGATGGTCGGGGATTGTTCACAACCCGTGAATCCGACCGGCGTTGTCAGTGGCTCCCCCTAGTCTGGGAAAGACGGGGGCCCCGCCCCTGTCACTTCTCTCAAGAAAGGTGCGGACCGGCGTGGCCGACCGTCTCATCGTCCGTGGAGCGCGCGAGCACAACCTGAAGAACGTCTCGCTCGACCTGCCCCGTGACTCGCTCATCGTCTTCACGGGCCTGTCCGGTTCGGGCAAGTCCTCGCTGGCCTTCGACACGATCTTCGCGGAGGGCCAGCGCCGCTACGTGGAGTCCCTGTCCTCGTACGCGCGCCAGTTCCTCGGCCAGATGGACAAGCCCGACGTCGACTTCATCGAGGGCCTCTCCCCGGCCGTCTCGATCGACCAGAAGTCGACCTCGCGCAACCCGCGCTCCACGGTCGGCACCATCACCGAGGTCTACGACTACCTGCGGCTCCTGTTCGCCCGCATCGGCAAGCCGCACTGCCCCCAGTGCCGGCGCCCGATCTCGCGCCAGTCGCCCCAGGCCATCGTCGACAAGGTCCTGGAACTCCCCGAGGGCAGCCGCTTCCAGGTCCTCTCGCCGCTCGTGCGTGAGCGCAAGGGCGAGTTCGTCGACCTCTTCGCCGACCTCCAGACCAAGGGCTACGCCCGCGCGCGGGTCGACGGCGAGACGATCCAGCTCTCCGAGCCGCCGGTCCTGAAGAAGCAGGAGAAGCACACCATCGAGGTGGTCATCGACCGCCTCACCGTCAAGGACAGCGCCAAGCGCCGCCTCACCGACTCCGTCGAGACCGCCCTCGGTCTCTCCGGCGGCATGGTCGTCCTCGACTTCGTCGACCTCCCGGCCGACGACCCCGAGCGCGAGCGCATGTACTCCGAGCACCTGTACTGCCCGTACGACGACCTCTCCTTCGAGGAACTGGAACCGCGCTCCTTCTCCTTCAACTCCCCCTTCGGCGCCTGCCCCGAGTGCAGCGGCATCGGCACGCGCATGGAGGTCGACGCCGAGCTGATCGTCCCCGACGAGGACAAGTCGCTCGACGAGGGTGCGATCCACCCCTGGTCCCACGGCCACACGAAGGACTACTTCGGCCGCCTGGTCGGCGCCCTGGCCGACGCCCTGGGCTTCCGCACCGACATCCCCTTCGCCGGGCTCCCGCAGCGCGCGAAGAAGGCCCTGCTGTACGGCCACAAGACGCAGATCGAGGTCCGCTACCGCAACCGCTACGGCCGCGAGCGGGTCTACACGACCCCCTTCGAAGGCGCCGTCCCGTTCGTGAAGCGCCGGCACAGCGAGTCCGAGAGCGACGCCAGCCGCGAGCGCTTCGAGGGCTACATGCGCGAGGTGCCCTGCCCGACCTGCGAGGGCACCCGCCTCAAGCCGATCGTCCTCGCGGTCACGGTCATGGGGAAGTCCATCGCCGAGGTCTCCGCGATGTCCATCAGCGACTGCGCGGACTTCCTGGGCGAACTGCGGCTCAGCGCGCGCGACAAGAAGATCGCCGAGCGCGTCCTCAAGGAGGTCAACGAACGGCTGCGGTTCCTGGTCGACGTCGGCCTCGACTACCTCTCGCTGAACCGCGCGGCCGGCACGCTCTCCGGCGGCGAGGCCCAGCGCATCCGCCTCGCCACCCAGATCGGCTCCGGCCTCGTCGGCGTCCTGTACGTCCTCGACGAACCGTCCATCGGCCTCCATCAGCGCGACAACCACCGGCTCATCGAGACCCTCGTCCGGCTGCGCGACATGGGCAACACCCTCATCGTCGTCGAGCACGACGAGGACACCATCAAGGTCGCCGACTGGATCGTCGACATCGGCCCCGGTGCCGGCGAGCACGGCGGGAAGGTCGTCCACAGCGGCTCCCTCAAGGAACTGCTCGACAACACCGAGTCGCAGACCGGCCAGTACCTCTCCGGCCGCAAGGCCATCCCACTGCCCGACGTCCGCCGCCCCCGCGACCTCGGCCGGCAGCTCACGGTCCACGGCGCCCGCGAGAACAACCTCAAGGACATCGACGTCTCCTTCCCGCTCGGCGTCTTCACCGCCGTCACGGGCGTCTCGGGTTCCGGCAAGTCCACCCTGGTCAACGACATCCTGTACACGCACCTGGCGCGCGAGTTGAACGGCGCGAGGAGCGTCCCCGGCCGGCACACGCGGGTGGACGGCGACGACCTCGTCGACAAGGTCGTCCACGTCGACCAGTCGCCCATCGGCCGCACCCCGCGCTCCAACCCGGCGACCTACACCGGCGTCTTCGACCACATCCGCAAGCTGTTCGCCGAGACCAGCGAGGCGAAGGTCCGCGGTTACCTGCCCGGCCGCTTCTCCTTCAACGTCAAGGGCGGTCGCTGCGAGAACTGCGCGGGCGACGGCACGATCAAGATCGAGATGAACTTCCTCCCGGACGTCTACGTCCCGTGCGAGGTCTGCCACGGCGCCCGGTACAACCGGGAGACCCTGGAGGTCCACTACAAGGGCAAGTCCATCGCCGAGGTCCTGAACATGCCGATCGAGGAGGCCACGGCCTTCTTCGAGGCGGTCCCCTCGATCGCCCGCCACCTCGGCACCCTCAAGGACGTCGGCCTCGGGTACGTCCGCCTCGGCCAGTCCGCCACCACGCTCTCCGGCGGCGAGGCCCAGCGGGTCAAGCTCGCCAGCGAACTCCAGCGCCGCTCCACGGGGCGGACGGTGTACGTCCTGGACGAGCCGACGACCGGTCTGCACTTCGAGGACATCAGCAAGCTCCTCAAGGTCCTCTCCGGGCTGGTCGACAAGGGCAACTCGGTCATCGTCATCGAGCACAACCTCGACGTCATCAAGACCGCCGACTGGGTCGTCGACATGGGCCCCGAGGGCGGTGCGGGCGGCGGTGTGGTGGTCGCCGAGGGCACGCCCGAGGAGGTCGCGGCGGTGCCGTCCAGTCACACCGGCAAGTTTTTGCGCGAGATCCTCGGCGCCGACCGCATCAGCGACGCGGCGCAGGTGAAGGCTCCGCGCAAGGCGGCGGCGAAGAAGGCGGTCCCGGCGAAGAAGGCCGCTGCCAGTACGGCCGCCGCCAAGAAGGCCGCTCCCGCGAAGAAGGCGACGCGAGCCCGCAAAAGCTGACGTGTCCCGCGAAACCGCGTGAAGCGGAAGCGAAAAAGAAAAAGCGAAAAAACCGGCGCCCCGCGGGAACTACCCGCGGGGCGCCGCCCGTTCTCAAGTCAGCTGCTTGACAACGCCACAGAGTGCGCGTCAGAAATCTCCCACCTCGGAGGGGTACGGCGGTTCCGCCCCCGCCCGGGAGCAGGTCAGCGCCGCAGCCCGCGCGGCGAACCCCAGCAGGCGCTCCCACCCGTCGCGGCCCAGTGTCCCCAGGGCCCCGGCGGACAGCGCGCCCATCGCGGAAAGCCCGTGCAGCAACGCCGCGTTCACGGTGTCCCCGGCGCCGATCGTGTCCACGACCTCGATCTTCTCGCCGGGCACCGCGTACACCTCCCCGCCCGGGGTGAACGCGGACATCCCGTCCCCGCCGTGCGTGACGACGACGGCCCCGGGCCCGGCCGCCAGCAGATCGACCGGAGTGCTCCCCAGCCAGCGCATGTCGTCCTCGGAGAGCTTGAGGAGGGTGACATGGGGCAGCCAGCTGCGGAACCGGGCGCGGTAGGCGTCCGGCTCGGAGATCAGGCCGGGGCGGATGTTCGGGTCCAGCAGGGTGAACAGGCCCTTGTCGGAAGCGTCGCGCATCAGCCGCTCGTAGGCGCTCGCCCCCGGTTCCAGGACGAGCGAACAGGTGCCGAAGGACACCGCCTCCGTCCCCGGGGGCAGTTCGGTCGGCGCCGTGAAGAGACGGTCGGCGGTGCCGGCGACGTAGAAGGAGTAGACGGCCGCCCCCTCCTCGTCCAGGGTCGCGGCAGCCAGCGTGGTCGGCTCCGGCCCACGCTGCACATGGGAGACGTCCACCCCCGATGCGCGCAGCCCCTCCAGCAGCGCGTTCCCGAAGGCGTCGGTCGAGGTGCGGGAGAGGAACGCGGTGCGGGAGCCGAGCCGGCCCAGGGCCACCGCGGTGTTGTAGGGGCCGCCGCCCAGCGCGGGCTGGAGCCCGGCGAGGGCGCCCTCGCCGAGCGGGACCAGGTCGATCAGGGCTTCTCCGGTGACGACGATCACGAGTCGGTTCCTCTCTGGCGGTCCGTGGACCGCGCGCTGCGCAGGGGCGGCACGGGGGAGCCGCACGAGGTGCGGGGACGAAGACGGAGGGAGCGAGGAATGGTACAGCCAGGACTGGCTCCGGGGGTCGTCCGAGGCGTCTCTCTTTCTCTACTCCCAGTCCCAGCCGATCCCCACGATCCCCGTCCGGAGCCGGGGTTCGACCAGGTGGACCGAGTGGTGGCTGCCGCTAAGGGGGAGGGGCTGGCGGCCGGTGCGGGGGGCCGCGTAGGAGTGCTGGGTGAAGCGGTGGCAGCGGGTGGGGAGGGCACGTTCGTCGAATTGGATCTGGAGGACGTACTGCCCGCCCGCCAGGTTGACGTCGTGGACGTACTCGCGGGAGGGGCCGGCGGTGCCGTCCTCCACGTCGTAGCGGAAGAGGAACGTGTCGCCGGGCCGCAGCCGGGTGTCGAAGAGGAGCTCGGCGACGAGGATGCCGGTCTCCTGGTCGTGGCGGACCCGGCCGGTGCGGCAGTTCTCCAGGGCCCGCACCCGCATCCGCTCCGGCGCGCAGCCGGGGTCCCCGTGGTGGACGGCCATGAAGCGGTCGACGCCGTCGCGGTGGGCGCGGACGATGTGGTGGGCCTCGCGGCTGAGGAGTTCGCGGCCGGCGCCGACGCGGACGCGCTCGTGGTGGCCGATGGTCTGGAGACCGGGGTCGAGGGGGCAGTCCAGGTCGGCGAGGAGGCCCTCCAGCACATCGGTGGCCTGGAGGAGCGCGCGGTAGGAGCGGGCGGCCGGGCGGTCGGAGGCGGCGTCGCCCTCGGCCTCCGCGAGGAGGCGTATCAGGGACTCCTCCGGGAGGTGGAGGATCTCCTCCAGCGCGCGGACGGCACGCAGGGACTCCGGGCGCTGCGGGCGGCGGGCGCCCTGCTGCCAGTAACTCAGGCTGGTGACGCCGACTCTGACGCCGTAGCGGGAGAGATGGTGCTGGACGCGTTGCAGCGGCAGGCCGCGGGCGGCTATCGCGGCTCTGAGGGCGACGTGGAAGGGGCCGCCTCGAAGGGCCGTGTCCAGTTCCGCTGTGGCGTCGGAGGGGCCCACGTGCTGTGCGGTGTGCGGCATGGAGGGGCCTTTCTGTGAACTACGGCTGGTCAGACCGTTCGCGTGGATCGGGGCCTCCCCGATGGCGCAGGAGGGTTTTTCTTCCTCTTCCTACGGCTCACCCGTACGACGCTGTTCACGGCCCCGAGTTCCCCCGCATTGAAGCGTGCGGATCTGACGGCGACAACAGTTGTGACGAGGGCCGGTACGAGGGGTGGCCGAGACGGGTCGCCGGGGCGAGGAGCGGGCGCCTTCTCGCGGACACCTGAGTGTCGGTGGGCGACAGTAGGGTGGGGTGTATGGCCGATCCCTCCAGCTACCGCCCCAAGCCGGGTGAGATCCCGGAGACCCCCGGGGTGTACAAGTTCCGCGACGAGCACCGGCGGGTGATCTACGTCGGCAAGGCGAAGAGCCTGCGCCAGCGGCTGGGGAGCTACTTCCAGGATCTGTCGGGCCTCCATCCGCGCACCCGGACGATGGTGACGACCGCCGCGTCGGTGGAGTGGACCGTGGTGTCCACGGAGGTCGAGGCGCTCCAGCTGGAGTACTCCTGGATCAAGGAGTACGACCCGCGGTTCAACGTGAAGTACCGCGACGACAAGAGCTACCCGTATCTCGCGGTGACGATGAACGAGGAGTACCCGCGGGTCCAGGTGATGCGGGGTCAGAAGAAGAAGGGCGTGCGGTACTTCGGCCCCTACGGGCACGCGTGGGCCATCAGGGACACGGTGGACCTGCTGCTGAGGGTGTTCCCGGTGCGGACGTGCTCGGCGGGCGTCTTCAAGAACGCGGCGCGGACGGGGCGGCCCTGTCTGCTGGGGTACATCGGGAAGTGCTCGGCGCCGTGCGTGGTGAAGGTCTCCGCCGAGGAGCACCGCGAACTGGCCGAGGACTTCTGCGACTTCATGACGGGCCGGACGGGGACGTACCTGCGCCGTCTGGAGAAGCAGATGGCCGCCGCGGCCGACGAGATGGAGTACGAGCGGGCGGCTCGCCTCAGGGACGACATCGAGGCCCTGAAGAAGGCCATGGAGAAGAGCGCGGTCGTGCTCGCGGACGCGACCGACGCCGACCTGATCGCCGTCGCGGAGGACGAGCTGGAGGCGGCCGTCCAGATCTTCCACGTCCGGGGCGGCCGGGTGCGCGGGCAGCGCGGCTGGGTCACCGACCGGGTGGAGGAAGTCACCACCGCCGGCCTCGTGGAGCACGCCCTCCAGCAGCTCTACGGCGAGGAGACCGGGGACGCGGTGCCGAAGGAGGTGCTGGTCCCCGCCCTCCCGGAGCCCGTGGAGCCGGTCCAGGAGTGGCTGACGGGGCGGCGTGGCGCCGGCGTCTCCCTGCGCGTCCCGCAGCGCGGCGACAAGCGGGCCCTGATGGAGACGGTCGCCCGCAACGCCCAGCAGGCGCTGGCCCTGCACAAGACGAAGCGCGCCTCGGATCTCACGACCCGCTCCCGCGCGCTGGAGGAGATCGCCGAGGCCCTCGACCTCGACAGCGCCCCCCTGCGCATCGAGTGCTTCGACATCTCCCACCTCCAGGGCGACGACGTCGTGGCCTCCATGGTCGTCTTCGAGGACGGCCTGGCCCGCAAGAGCGAGTACCGCCGCTTCCAGATCAAGGGCTTCGAGGGCCAGGACGACGTCCGCTCGATGCACGAGGTGATCACCCGCCGCTTCCGCCGCTACCTCGCCGAGAAGGAGCGCACCGGAGAGTGGACCGACGAGGACGCCCAGGCCCCCGGTGCCGCCCAGGCCGTCGGCAACGCCTTCACCGAGGACGACGGCCGGCCCAAGAAGTTCGCCTACCCCCCGCAGCTCCTCGTGGTCGACGGCGGACAGCCGCAGGTGGCCGCCGCCAAGCGCGCGCTGGACGAGCTGGGGATCGACGACATCGCGGTGTGCGGTCTGGCCAAGCGCCTGGAGGAGGTCTGGCTCCCGGCGGACGACGACCCGGTGGTCATGCCACGCACCAGCGAAGGCCTGTACCTTCTGCAACGCGTGCGCGACGAGGCGCACCGCTTCGCGATCACCTATCAGCGCACCAAGCGGGCCAAGAGGTTCCGCGCGGGCCCGCTGGACGACGTACCGGGACTGGGCGAGACCCGTAAACAGGCGCTGATCAAGCACTTCGGCTCGGTGAAAAAGCTGCGTTCCGCAACGATCGACCAGATCTGTGAGGTTCCGGGCATAGGTCGTAAGACGGCGGAAACCATCGTCGTCGCTCTCGCGCAGGCCGCCCCGGCGGCACCTGCCGTCAACACGGCCACGGGAGAGATCATGGAAGACGAAGCACGTGAGGAACGGGGACAGGAGCCATGAACGAGCACGAGAAGCAGCAGGAAGAAGCACAGGTGAGTACCGACACCCCAGCCGGCACCTCCGCCGACACCCCGGCGCCCAAGACACCCGAAGCGGCGATCCCCGAGCTGGTGATCATCTCCGGCATGTCCGGGGCCGGCCGTTCCACGGCCGCGAAGTGCCTGGAGGACCTCGGCTGGTTCGTCGTCGACAACCTGCCGCCCGCCCTGATCCCCACCATGGTGGAGCTGGGCGCCCGCTCCCAGGGGAACGTGGCACGGATCGCGGTCGTCGTCGACGTCCGGGGCCGGCGCTTCTTCGACAACCTCCGGGAGTCCCTCGCGGACCTGGAGTCCAAGCACGTCACCCGCAGGATCGTCTTCCTGGAGTCCTCGGACGACGCCCTGGTGCGCCGCTTCGAGTCGGTGCGGCGCCCGCACCCCCTCCAGGGCGACGGCCGCATCGTCGACGGCATCGACGCCGAGCGCGAGCTGCTGCGCGAGCTGCGCGGGGACGCCGACCTGGTGATCGACACCTCCAGCCTCAACGTCCACGAGCTGCGCGCCAAGATGGACGCCCAGTTCGCGGGCGAGGAGGAGCCCGAGCTGCGGGCCACGGTCATGTCGTTCGGCTTCAAGTACGGCCTCCCGGTGGACGCCGACCTTGTCGTCGACATGCGTTTCCTGCCCAACCCCCACTGGGTCCCGGAGCTGCGCCCCTACACCGGTCTGAACGAGGAGGTCTCGGCGTACGTCCTCGGCCAGCCCGGCGCGAAGGAGTTCCTCGACCGGTACGCCGAGCTTCTCCAGCTGATTGCCGCGGGCTACCGTCGTGAGGGCAAGCGGTACGTGACCATCGCCGTCGGCTGTACCGGCGGCAAGCACCGGTCCGTGGCGATGTCGGAGAAGCTCGCCGCGCGACTCGCGGCCGAGGGCGTGGAGACGGTGGTCGTGCACCGGGACATGGGACGGGAATGACAGGACGTACTCCGCGGCTGGGCCGGCTGCGCAGGGGGGTGCCCGAGGGACAGCCCGGGCGGACGGGCCGGCCGGTCGAGGCGCGCGGGGCACGGC
>NZ_JBTYMC010000117.1:0-18739 GCF_054880855.1 Streptomyces sp. S6
GGGTGGCCGCCGGGCCGCGAGGACGAGCCAGGGCGGTACGGCCAGCGCGGCCAGGAGCGACCAGGTGGCCAGGCCGTAGCGCCAGTCGCCGCCGAACGCCTCCGTCAGGGGCGCCGTGAGCGCCGCCGCGGACGACGCGCCGACGTTGAGCGCCATGGAGTACAGGCCGGTCATCATGCCCACGCGGTCGGGGAAGTGCCGCTTCACGACCATCGGCAGCAGCACGTTGACCACGGCGATGCCGGCCAGGGCCAGCGCCGTCAGCGCGACGAACAGCACCGCGTCGAAGGCCCACGGCCGCAGCGCCAGTCCCGCGGCCAGTACCGCGCCGGCGACCGCGATGGCGGTGCTCGCTCCGAGGCGGCGGGCCAGGCGCGGGGCGATCGAGCCGACCGCCGCGAAACACACTGCGGGGACGGCGGTCACCAGTCCGGTCGTCGAGCCGCTCATGTCGAGGCTGTCGCTGACCTCTTGCAGTACCGGTCCGAGGCTGGTGACCCCGGGGCGGAGGTTGAGGGCGGCCAGTACCAGTGCCACCACGGCCGTGCGGCGCGCGCCGCGTAATAAGGCGTCGCGGCCGAGGCCGGCGGCAGGTGTGGCCTCGTCGCCCTTGTCTAAGGTCATAGGCCCCATCATAGAGTCATCCCATGACTCGATGTCCAGTGAATGTTCGTAGGGCCTTAGGATGACTGCGGGTTTCCGGCGTAGGGTGGACCGCATGAACATGGGCCCCGTCCGCCGCCAAGCCCTGGGCGACCTGGTGATCGCCAAACTCCGCGACCAGATCACCTCAGGCGCCTGGCCTGTAGGGAGTCGCATCCCCACCGAGACCGAACTGGTCGAACAACTAGACGTCGCACGGAACACCGTGCGCGAAGCCGTCAAAGCCCTGGCGCACACCGGGCTGCTGGACATTCGCCACGGCTCCGGCTCCTATGTCCAGGCCACCAGCGAACTCGCCGGCGTCATGCGCAACCGGTTCAAGAACGCCAGGACCGAGGACGTCGTCGAAGTCCGCAGCGCGCTGGAGGTCCGGGCCGCCAAACTCGCCTGCCGGCACCGCACGGACGACGACCTCGCCCGGCTCGAACGCGCCCTCCAGCAACGGCAGGACGCGTGGACGGCCGGCGACCGGGTCGGCTTCGTCAACGCCGACGTCGCCTTCCATCTCGCCGTCGTCACCGCGTCCCAGAACACCGTGCTGGCCGGGCTCCACGCCGATCTCGGTGAGGTCATACGCGACTCACTCCTGGACCACTTCAGCAACGCGTTGCACACGGAGAAGTTCCAGGACCATGCCGGGCTCGTCGAGGCGATCCGCAGCCGGGACGTCGAGCGCGCGGTGCAGGAGGCGGCCTCTTATATGGACTGACAGATCGCCCCTGTTTTTTCTGGTGTGTCCCATGAAACGGACCGCTGCTCCCGACGGTGATCGGGGCAGCGGTCCGTTTCTTCGTACGCCATTGATGCACTGATCGCATGAACAGATCTCGTTCTGACGCTGGACGTTGATCCGCCGGAGCTTCGAAACTCTCGCGTAACACCTTGGTCGGCTCCGACCCGAGAGGCCCCCTCCATGACTGCCAGCAGAATCCGCACCGTTCTGGGCGGTGCGTTAGCCCTGTCCCTCGCTGTTGTCGGGCTGCTGCCCGCGACGGCGTCGGCGAGTGCGTCCGGTGTGGTGCGCACCGACAAGGGTGCCGTGCGCGGTGCCGCGTCGAAGGGGGTCGAGAGGTTCCTCGGGATTCCCTACGCGGCGGCGCCGACCGGCTCCCTGCGCTGGAAGCCGCCGCAGGCCGCGGCGGGGTGGAGCGGTGTGCGGGAGGGGGCCGGTTTCGGGGATCCCTGCCCGGTGCTGCCCAGCACCAACGGGCCGCGCAGTGAGACCGAGGACTGTCTCGACGTCAATGTGTGGCGGCCGGCGGGGGTGCGGGCGGGGGACCGGCTTCCGGTGCACGTCTTCATCCACGGCGGCGGCCTGACCAACGGCAGCGGCTCGCAGAACGACGAGTCGAAGCTCGTCAGGGAGACGGGCGTCATCGGCGTCTCGCTCAACTACCGGCTCGGCGCCTTCGGTTTCCTCGGGCTGCCCGCGCTCACCGAGGAGGGCGGTGAGTCCGGCAACTACGGGTTCATGGACCAGCAGGCCGCGCTGCGCTGGGTGCAGCGCAACATCGCCGCGTTCGGGGGGAACCCCCGGCAGGTCACCATCGGCGGGGAGTCCGCGGGCGGCTGGTCCGTCTGCGGGCATCTGGTGGCGCCCGGCTCACGCGGCCTGTTCGCGCGCGCCATGATCCAGAGCGGCTCCTGCCCCAGCCGGCCGCAGGGCCAGGCGGAGAGCGCGGGGACGGCGTTCGCCCGGCAGGCGGGGTGCGACGGCACGGCCGTCCTCGACTGTCTGCGGAAGGCGCCGGCGGGCACGCTGCTCGACGCGAGCCGGAACTTCTCGGGCGGCTTCGTCGACGGCACCCCGACGTTCCCGATCCCGGTGCGGGAGGCGGTGGACAGCGGGCGGTTCGCCCGGGTGCCCCTGGTGGTCGGCGCCACTCGTGACGAGGGCCGGACCTTCGCGCAGGGGTACATAGGCGCGGGCAAGGACGCCTACCTCGCCTTCGTCCAGGGCGTCGGCGGCACCCGCGCGGACGAGGTCCTCTCCCGTTACCCGTGGCCCGAGACGTCCGACCGGTTCACCGCGGCGTACGTCATCGGCGAGATCATGACCGACTCGGGGATGATGTCGGGGATCGGCGGCTGCGGGCTGCGGTCGCTCGTGCGGACCTTCGAGCGGTACACCCCCACGTACGCCTACGAGTTCGACCACCGGACCGGCCCCGGCCTGACGCAGATACCCGGTTACGTCTGGGGCGCGGGCCACGCCGCCGAACTCGCCTACATCTGGCCCAGCTTCAACAACGGCACACCCATCGCGCCGCTGTTCAACGCCGGGGAGCGCCGGCTCGCCCGTGAAATGACGCGGTACTGGGGGGAGTTCACGAAGACCGGACGGCCGTCCGCCGCGTCGTGGCCCCGCTATCACCAGGGCGAGGGCCTGATGCTGTCGCTGCGGGCGGGCGGCAGGAGCGCCGTGACCGACGACGACCGGTACGCGACGGAACACCAGTGCGCGTTCTGGGAGACGATGCCGCGCAACTCCTGAAGCGGTAGCGCCCCCTGCGGCCGAGGGGCACGCCTTCGGCCGCAGGGCACGCCGGTCCGGGGACACGGACCGGCGTCCGGTCCTTGCGTATCGCGTGCGGTGAAGCCCCGGTTCCCGTTCTCGGCAGGAGTTCGCATGACCATCCGTGTCACCCATGTCCACGGCGACCACATCGCGGTGGAGGCCGCGAACGGCACCGAGATCCTGCGGTACGTGTACCGGCCGGACCCGGAGGCGTACGAGGCGCGCAAACCGTACGCACATCCGCTGCGGACGCTGGGCGGTCGGGTGGTGAGCGGGTACCGGCCCAGTGACCACCGGTGGCACAAGGGGCTCCAGATGACGGCGAGTCATCTGTCGGGGCAGAACTTCTGGGGCGGGCACAGCTATGTGCACGGCGAGGGGTACCTGGACCTCTACGACGTCATCGGCTCCATGCGGCACGACGGGTTCTCCGCGTTCACCGTCGACGAGCGACAGCTCGCGTTCACCGAGGAGTTGACCTGGGTCGAGAACGGCGGCGACGAATGGGCCCGCGAAATCAGGGGAGTTCGCGTCCACTCCGTCGACGAGGCCGCCGGCGCCTGGGCGTTGGACTGGACGATCCACCTCACCAACCTCCGGGACGCCCCCCTCGACTTCGGCTCCCCCACCACCGCCGGACGTGAACTCGCGGGCTACACAGGGCTGCACTGGCGCGGCCCCCGCGACTTCACGGGCGGCGCCGCGTTCACCCCCGAGGCGGAGGGCGCGGAGAAGCTGATGGGCACCCGGAGCCGGTGGCTCGCCTACACCGGCGAACACGACGACGTGGACGGCCACTCGACGCTGATCTTCGAGCACGACGTGGACGGCGCCGCCGCGCACCACTGGTTCGTGCGCGCCGAGCCGATCCCGACGGTCTCGTTCTCCTGGGCGTTCTTCGAGGAGTTCGCGCTGCCGCCGGGGGAGTCCTTCGCGTACCGCTACCGCGTGGTGTTCGCGGACGGGGCGTGGGACCGAGAACGCGTCTCGGCCCACCTCGCCGGACTCAGCTGGCCCTGACCCGACGCACGAGGAGAGCGAGGCAGGCATGCACCGGACGAAGGGACTGTCGGCCGCCGTCGCCGCGCTGCTGCTGGGCGCGACGCTGGCCGGCTGCGGGGGCTCCGCCTCGGCGGACGGCAAGGCCGTACTGCGCTACACCTGGTGGGGCAACCCCGACCGGGCCGCGCGCACCGAGAAGGCCGTGGCCCTCTTCGAGAAGGCCAACCCGGGGATCGACATCCAGACGTCGTTCGCCGGCTACGACGCCTACAGACAGAAGCTCGCCACCCAGGTCGCCGGCGGCGACGCCCCGGACGTCATGCAGCTGGACTACCGGCAGATCGACCAGTACGCGGACGGCGGTGTCCTGCTCGACCTCGGCAAAGAGCGGTCGGCGCCCCGGACTTCGGAGATCGACCCCGGCCTCCTCGCCACCGGCCGCGTGGACGGCGTCCAGTACGCGATCCCCCAGGGGCGCGGCACCGAGACCGTCGCCTACGACGCGAAGACGTGGCGCGAGTCCGGCGTCCCCCTCCCGTCGGGGCCCTGGACGTGGAGCCAATGGGCGGACACCATGCGGGAGTTGAAGAGGGCGACGGGGAAACCCGGCGCCACCGACCCCGGTCAGAGCGAGGACAGCTTCGAGGTCTGGCTGCGCGGCCGGGGCAAGGCGCTGTACACGAAGGACCGGCGACTCGGCTTCACCGTCGATGACTTGACCCACTGGTGGACGTTCACCGACGGCCTGCGCCGCGAGGGCGTCGTCTCGCCCGCCGAGCAGACCACCCAGCTCGACGGCACCGTCGAGAACACCCCGCTGGGCCGGGGAAAGTCGGTCACGGACGCCAACTGGGACGCTCCGGCAAGCGGGTTCAGGGCGCTCCTCGAAGGCGGCGTCGCCCTCGCGCGGATGCCGACCGGCGAAGACGGCACCCCCGGCCAGTACTTCAAGCCGTCGATGTTCCTCGGCGCCTCCGCCGACACCAAGTATGCGGCGGAAGCAGCCGAGTTCATCGACTTCATGATCAACGACCCGGAGCCGGCGAAGATCCTCGGCGCCACCCGGGGCATCCCCGTCAACGAGTCGGTCCGCCGGGCCATCGAGCCGCAGCTCACCGACTTCGACCGGGCGATCTCCGACTACCAGGCCTCCGTGGAAGGCAAGTTGAAGGATCCGCCGCAGGCCCCGCCGTCCGGCGACAGCGCCTTGCAGACCACCTTCCAGCGCGACTACGACCAGGTGTCGTACGAGCGGATGTCACCCCGCGAGGCGGCCGAGGACTATGTCACCGAGGCGAAGGCGGAGTTGAGGTCATGACCACCACCGTCCCCGCCACGCGTCCCGTCGAGGCACCTGCGGAAGTCGTGCGCGGGAAACGCCGACGGGAGGGCGCCGCCTGGGTGTTCCTCTCCCCGTGGGTGCTCGGCGCGATCGGCCTCACCCTCGCACCCATGGCCGTCTCGCTGTATCTCTCCTTCACCGACTACGACTTGTTCAACCCGCCCCACTGGGTGGGCCTGCGCAACTACACGCAGATGTTCACGGAGGACCCCCGCTACTGGCGTTCGGTCGTTACAACCCTGACGTACGTCGTCATCGCCGTCCCCCTCCAACTCGCCCTGGCCCTCGCCGTCGCGCTCGCGCTGAGGTCGATGAGACGCGGACGCGCCTTCTACCGTTCGGCGTTCTACGCGCCGTCCCTGCTGGGCGCGTCGATGTCCGTCGCCCTCGTCTGGCGGGCGGTCTTCAACGACGGCAGCACGGTCGACAACCTCTTCGGCACCGGCGGCTGGGTCAACAAGCCCGGCTGGTCGCTGCTCGCGGTGGCGCTGCTGACGGTGTGGCAGTTCGGGGCGCCGATGGTCATCTTCCTCGCCGGACTCCAGCAGATACCGAGGGAGTTGTACGAGGCGGCGGCCGTCGACGGGGCGGGGCGGTGGCGGCAGTTCGCCTCCGTCACCGTGCCGATGCTGTCCCCCGTCCTGTTCTTCAACCTGGTCCTCCAGACCATCCAGTCGTTCCAGGTGTTCACGCCCGCGTTCGCGATCAGCGCGGGGAAGGGCGGACCGGCCGACTCGACGCTCGTCTACACGATGTACCTCTACGACCGGGGGTTCGTGGCGTCGCACATGGGCTACGCGTCGGCGATGGCCTGGGTGTTGCTGGTGGTCATCGGGGTGGTGACGGCGGTGTTGTTCCGGACGTCGCGGGCTTGGGTGTTCTACGCGTCGGAGGGGGAGCGATGAGTTCCGTGAAGGGAGTCGCGGTGAACCGCAACCGCCTTGCCCTGCACGTAGGTTGTCTCGCCGCGCTGCTCGTCATGCTGTACCCACTGGTCTGGCTCCTGGCGACCTCGCTGAAGCCCGCGAACGAGGTCATCGCCGGCCTCGACCTGTGGCCCAGCCACCTGGAGTGGTCCAACTACTCGACCGCCCTCGACGGAGTGAACGGCGTCTCCGTCGGCCGACTGCTCACCAACTCCCTGCTGATCGCGGGCGGTTCGGTCCTCGGCAACGTCATCAGCTGCTCGCTCGCCGCTTACGCGTTCGCGCGGCTGCGGTTCCGGATGCGGGGACCGCTCTTCGCGTTCATGATCGCTACGATCATGCTGCCGCACCACGCGGTGCTGATCCCGCAGTACATCATCTTCAACAAACTCGGCCTGGTGAACACGTACTGGCCGCTGATCCTGCCCAAGTTCCTTGCCACAGAGGCGTTTTTCGTCTTCCTCATCGTGCAGTTCATGCGCGGGCTGCCGCGTGAGCTGGAGGAGGCCGCGCGCATCGACGGCTGTGGTCCGTTCCGCAGCTTCTTCCACGTCGTCCTGCCGCTGACCCGGCCCGCGCTGATCACCACGGCCATCTTCACGTTCATCTGGACGTGGAACGACTTCTTCACCCAGCTCATCTACCTGTTCGACCCTGACAAGTTCACCCTCACCCTCGCGCTGAGGTCCTTCGTCGACGCCTCCAGCCAGTCGTCGTTCGGACCGATGTTCGCGATGTCGGTGATCGCGCTGCTGCCGATCGTGCTGTTCTTCCTCGCCTTCCAGCGGTTCCTGGTGGAGGGCATGGCGAGTTCGGGACTGAAGGGGTGAGCGGCGTGCGCGAACCGGGAGAGCTGTTCGGCCCCCGGTTCTCCCTCTTCGCCGACACGATGAGCATCGGCCTCGCAACAGCCGTGTCCTGCCTGCCCGTTGTCACGATCCCGGCCGCCATCTCCACCGCCTGCGCGGTTCTGCGGGGCGCGGGCGAGGACCGTCCGGCGACCGCGGTCCGCTACTTCTCGCTGCTCCGACGACGGTTGCGCGCGGGCGACTTGGCTGCGGGCTGCGTCGCCGTCGCCGGGGTGCTGCTGTTCCTGGCGGACCTGGCGCTTGCTCGCGCCGGGCTGCCGGGGGGTGCGGTGTTCGCCGTACCGGCGGCGCTGATCGGTTGCTGCGCGCTGGTGGTCGCCCTGCGCGCCTGTGCTCGCCCGGAGTCGCTGGACGACTGGACTGCCGCTCTGCGCACGGCTGTTGACGATGCCGGGCGAGACCTCTGGGGTAGCGCGCTCATCCTCCTCGCGGTGATGACGGCCCTGCTGTGTGCGTGGATGCTGCTGCCGCTGGCGTTCCTGGCGCCGGGGCCGCTGGCGTTGGCCCTGGCCGCGATCGATGTGCGAACACCCCGGGCGCGATAGGGAAGTTCGGGGGGCTCACTCCACGGCCCCCTCCCACACCACCCGAGAGTCCACCGTCAGCCGCACCCCCCGCCGACTGTCGGCCTGCACCTCGATGTCCGCGTTCGTGAACCCGCCGAGGGCTTCACGCAGGGCGGTGAGCAGCACGGGGACGAGACTCTCGGGGACCAGCGCGTCGACCGGGCCGGTGAAGCGGACGGAGGGCTGAGTGCCGAGGGTCGCGGCGGCCTCCCGCAGGAGCCGGGCGCGCAGCCCCGACGGCGGTTCGGCGGGGGGCTGTTGGAGCTGGAAGATGGCGGTACGGATCTGCTGGACCGTGGCTTCCAGTTCGGCGACGGCGGCGTCGACGGCGTCCCGGGCGCGGGTGTCGCCGTACCCGCCCTTGCCCCCGGCCGCCCTGCGCCCCGTCGCCTGAAGCATCATCCCCGTCGCGAACAGCCGCTGGATCACCAGGTCATGGAGGTCCCGGGCGATCCGGTCCCGGTCCTCGTACACCGCGAGCCGCGCGCGCCGGTGCCGGGTGTCGGCGAGGAGGAGGGCGAGGGCCGCCTGGGAGGTGAACTGGACGGCGAGCCGCTTCTCCGTCTCGGTGTACGGTCGGCCTCCGTGCCGGCGGGGCAGCGCGAGGGTGCCGATGAGGCGGCCGTCGGCCTGGAGCGGCAGCATCATGCTGGGTCCGAACCGGTGCCGGACGTGCGTGGTCATCCGCGGGTCGGTCGCCGAGTCGTCGATGAACACCGGCTCACCGCCCAGGAGTTGCACGAGGACGGGGCTGCCGCGCCGGATCGTCGTCCCGACGATGTCACCGGGGTCGTCGTACGTGGACGCCGCCACGATCTCCATGCCGCCCTCGGGGGTCGGCTGGAGGACGACGCCCGCGGCGGCGTCGGCGAGGAGGCGGGCGCGGTCGGCGACGGTCATCAGGGGGTCGGCCTCGGCTTCGGCTTCGGCCTCGGCCTCGGCTGAACTTCCGGCGCCCAGCAGGGTGGTGGTGACGGCGGCGGCGCCCTCGATCCAGCGTTCACGCTGCCGGGCCGCGTCGAAGAGATGGGCGCTGGTGAGGGCGGCGCTCGCGCGGGCCGCGAGGATGTCGAGGGCGGGGGAGGGACGGCCGCCGGCGAGATGCAGACGGCCGTACCCCTCGACCGGGACGTGCAGGACCGGCGCGTCGCAAGGGCCGGTTTCGAGAACGGCGCAGCGGGACCCGGTCAGTTCGGCCGCCGCGTCCACGATGTGCCGTACCGTCGCGGCGAGTTCGAGGTCGGTGCCGATGGCCAGGAGGGCGTCGAGCCGCACGCGCGTCAGGCGCCCAGCGGTGCCAACTCCATGGGCTGGATGCGCCCTTCGAGCATCATGCCGAGCCCCTGGGCCGCGCAGATGTCGGGCCGGTCGGCGATGTGCACCGGCATCCCGGTCGCCTCGCGGAGCATCTGGTCGAAGCCCGGCAGCAGCGCCGAACCGCCGACCATCATGATGCCTCGGTCCGCGAGGTCGGCGACCAGGTCGGGCGGGCAGTTGCGCAACACCCGCCCGATACCGTCGAGTACAGCCGTCAGCGGTGTCTCGATCGCGTCCCGGACGGCGGCCGTGTCCACCTGCACACAGCGCGCGAGCCCCGTCGCGACGTCCCTGCCGTGGATCTCCGTGGACGAAGGGCCGTGCGGGGAGAGGCCGTTGCCGGACAGGGCGAGCTGCAACGGCCGCACCGACTGGCTCGGAAGGATCAACTCGTGCTGGTGGCGCAGGTGTTGGACGATCGCGTGATCGACCGCCACCCCGCCGACGGGCACCCGCTCGGCGGTGACGATCGCGCCCAGGGAGAGCACCGCGACCTGCGTGGCGGCGGCCCCGCACACCATGATCATGGTGGCCTCGGGCCGTTCGACCGGCAGCCCGCAGCCGATCGCGGCGGCCGTCAGCGTGTCCACCAGCTCCACCCGCCGCGCCCCGAGCCCGACCAGCGTCTCGATCGTCGCGCGCTGCGCCAGCGGATCGGCGTCGTGCGGCGTGCAGGCGGCGGCCCGCAGGCGCGGCTTGTAGCGCAGCTGACGGCGGATCTTGTCCCCGAGGAGGTGCCGCAGCATCCGCTGGGCCATCTCGATGTCGACGACCGTCCCGCCCGACACCGGCCGCACCACCCGGATGTAGTCCGGCGTGCGCCCGGTCATCTTCTCGGCGAACTCGCCGACCGCGATCAGCGCGCCGGTCCGGGTGTTCACGGCGGCGGCCGACGGCTGGTCGACGACGAGCCCGGCCCCCTTCACGTACACCCGCGTCCTCGCCGCACCCAGGTCGACGGCGAAGTGACAGCGGCGCAACTGCTCCAAGCTGGCGGTCATGGACAGGTCCTCCCGAGAGCACGACCGTGGGACCGCCGGTCGGCGGCCTCCTTCGCATCGTGCGGGCGCGCGAGAGGGGGCGCCCGCTGGGATGGGCCGGGCAGGGAGCGACCGAATGGGTGATTTTGTGAGAATTGTCTGATATGTGAAGTTCTTTCAGAGGTTGTACGGGAGGTCCCCTAGGGGTTCCCCAGGGCGCGAGCCGCCTCCAGTACCGGTGCCAGTGACCGCACCACCACCTCACACCCCGCCTCCCGCAACCCCTGCTCCATCGTCCGGTTGCGCGCCAGCCCGATGAAGGGCAGCCCCGTCCGCTGCGCCGCCGTCAGCTCGGCGACCGTCGACCCGAGGAACACGGCGTGCCCGGCGTCGTCGCCGAGCGCCCGCCGGATGGCGTCGGGGTCGGGCATCAGGGTCGCCGGGTGGTCCCCCCGCCCGTGGACGCCGGCCAGCGGCAGCCGGTACGGCGCCACATACCGCCGTACCGCCTCCGCGCAGCAATCGGTCACCACCGAAACCCGCCGCCCCGCCGCGTGCAGCGCCTTGACCAGCGCCACCGCGTTGTGCGTCGTCGGCGCGTCCGGCACAGCGGCCAGCTCCAGCTCGTCGAGGCGCACCCGCAGCAGCGGGCCGAGCGGATCACGGGCGAAGGCGCGCAGCACATCCAGCGGATGGACGACCGTGTCGCGGGCCTGCGCCGTCCCGAACGGCCGCCCGGCCAGGGCGTCTTCGGGGTTCCGGTGCTCCGCCGCCACCGCCAGCAGGGCGAGCGCCGCCTCCCGTGCCCGGGCGGCGGGGAAGAGCCGGGTGACAGGGCCGTCGAACCCGAGCAGCACCGTCGGCGCCGCCAGGAGCGCCGTGAGTCCGGGCGCCGACTGTTGCGCAACCGATTGCTGTGCGTACGGCACTATCCGCACCTCGCAGCTCACCTGGAGCCCCGGCACCGGCCACGCCCTCAGCTCCTTCCCCAGCGCCCGCTCGGCCCCCTGCGGGCGGTTGTGGGAGTGGTGCCGCGTGATGCCGGGCGCCTTGTCGGCGACGTACGCGAACAGCGCGTCCGCGACCCGGGGGACCTCCGCCCGGACGAACGCCACCGGATCCGTCACCCGCCAGGTCAGCCGCGCGGACGCCGCGAACCGGGCCTTGCCCGAACTGGGCAGCCGCAGCTCCCGAGTCGTGGTCTGCGGCGTGACGTCCACCTCGTAGTACGTCGCCCGGCCCGGGCGCCGACTCCCGTACGGCCGCGCCGGGTTGAGGAGAGTCAGAGGTGCGTCCGGGAGAGTGTGGACGACGGCGGCCCGGCCCGGCGCCGGTACGGCCAGCTCGTGCAGGTCGCGGGTGAGGTAGGGGCCCTTCACCAGGTCCCGCTCCTCGTCCTCGGGGCGTGGCGCGGGCAGGGGGCAGTACCAGGCCGTCGGCGGGGAGTTGGGGTCCTCGCCGTACAGGGGGCGGAACCGGTGGGGGCCGAAGGCCGCCGAGCTTCCGATGAACGACTCGTACAGCGCGGGCGGGACGGTGACGGTCGCCTGGGCCGGGGACGGCGGCGGAGTGGGGGCGTCGCCGAAGGTGACGTGGAGCCTGGGCACGTCCGGGAGGGTGGCGAGGGGGCCGGGGAGCCAGCGGACGGCCGCCGCAAGGAGGGGGATGAGGTAGGTGTCCGGTGAGATGTCGACGCGGTAGCCCTGAGGGAGGACGCGGGTCTCGTACTGGGCGGGGGTGAGACCGCCTCGGGAGAGGACCTCGTCCACCGCGTACTCCAGGGTGATGCGGGACTCGGGGGTGAGGGGGGTGAGGAGTTCGAAGCGGAGGGGGTGGGGGGTGAGGACGTCGGCGTTCGGGAGGTGCAGGGCGTAGCCGTCGGTGACTTCGGCGACGGAGCTGGGGCCGAGGTGGCTGGTGACCAAGTCGGCGATCAACTCCCTTACTCGGAAAGACGATCGGAGGTGCTCGGGCAGCACGCGCACCAACTCGTCGTACCTCACCCGGCGGCCCCGGTTCTGTAGGAGCTTCGCCAGCAGGGACATGGACTCGGGGCGGTGGATGTGCCCGGAGGTGGCGCCGCGCGTCACTTTTATCGGCGACGTCATCTGGATCTGGAGGCGATCGGAGGTGCGGGCCAGGGCGAGCGCCTCGGGTGAATACCGCTCTGGACGGCCTTGCACGTCTGGCGAGCTTTCTGTCAACTCACCGATGAACTGCTGGAATTCGACGACGTCACCCGAGGCATCCTTGGACTGTGCCTCTCGCCCCAGCGCGAACCGGCTGATGAGGACGGTTCCGTCATCCGCACGCAGCAACAAACCGTTACCGCCCGTCTGCCCGCGCACGAGACCGGCCGTGTGCAGGGCGGTGAGCCCCTTGTCGACATCGGCCACGAGTGCGGCGTACAACGGCAGAGACACCCCGGGACCGCTCCCCAGCATCAGCTCCGAAAGTGTCACCCCCTCCACGAACTCTCCGACCAGATAAGGCGCTTGCCCCTCAACCCCGTGATCCAGCACCCGCACCACATACGGACTGCGCACCTCGGCCAACGCCCGCGCCTCCTCCGCGAACCGCTCCAGATACCCCGGCTGCTCGGGATACAGATGGACGACGACCCGCTCCCCGGTCCGCGTGTCCACCGCCTCCCGCACCCGCTGCCCCCGCCCTCGCCGCCCCAGCACCCGGTACCGCTCGCCGAGCAGCGAACCCTCCACCGCCCCCCCGAGCCGGTCGACGGTCTCCCCCCGGACGGTCGCGAACGCCTCCCCGTCCCCCTCGCCACCCCCGCCGCGCGCCCGGAACGCGCCGGGCGTGAACCCGGCCCGCTCATCGATCAACTGCCCGATCTCCGCGAGGAATTCACTCGTACGCCCCCGCACGGTCCGGGGCAGCGTCCGCTGGAGCAACTCCCGTACCCCGGGCCGGAACGCGTACGACCCGGCCGGCCCGTCGACGGCCGTGAGCATCCCGCTGAGGATCACCTCGGCCAGATGCTGGGGCCGGGGCTCCTCCTGCACGGCATGCTGCACGAGCCGCATCACCGGCACCGAGGGCGCGGCCAGCGACAGATGACCGGCCAGCCGGAACGCCTCGGGCGAGGCGGTGGACTCGAACCGCAGGACGATCTCACGCGCTGTCAGATCCCGTATGTCCGCAGCCTCTTCGAGGACGGGCGGCGTGGCGGTCAGCCAGGCCGCCGCCCCGGACACACACCCGCCTCCCGGATCGGCCAGCAACGCCGCCCAGTTGGCGAGCCACGGCGCGCTCGGCTCCAGAACAGCCAGCGGAACGGCGTCCGTCGAGGGGCGGGTGAGATCCGGGTCGTACGCCGTGAAGGTGAGCGCCGCGGCCGGGGCCGCGCAGTCCGGGGAGGTGAAGACGCCCGGTTCGGCGGGGAGAGCCGTCGGCGGCCAGAGATGTTCGGGGAGCGGCTGGACGACGGCCAAGGGGGCGTGCGCCGACCAGTGGCGCAGGGTGCGGTACCAGCGTTCGCCGTCCGGGCCGGGGCGCCACTGCGGGCCCATGCAGTCGCTGAGGACGAGGATCGCGGTGCGGCCGTCGGCCGGGACGGTGACGCCTCGGGTGTGACCGTCGGGGGTGAGGGGGTGCAGGGAGACCGTGCGGAAGATGCCCGACTGGGCGAGGATGGTGTGCAACTCCCTTACCAGCGGCTGCCATACGGGCATCGTCGGACCCGTGTCGTGCACCAGGCACAGCCGCAGCCAGCGGTCCCGGGCCGGGCGCAGCACCGGGAGCCAGACCTCCGGGTCGCCGCCGTGGCGCGCGATGCGGTCGACGGTCGCGGCCTCGTCGAGGAGCTCCGCGCGGGGTGCGGGGACCGTCCGCTTGAGGGGGCGCAGAGCGCGCTGGAGGGCGAGCGGGTGGGGGAGCATCGGCGGGACGGGGATGCGAAGTGACCTGCCGCCGAGAGGAGTTCGGGTCTGCGTGCCGGAGGTGGTGGGGAGGTGGAGGGGGACGCGAGGTGGGGTGGGGGCCGGTGGGAGGGCGACGGCGGGGTCGGGCCGGGTGGGCTGCGGGGGGAGGCCGGGATCGGGGTTGCTCGGAGGTGTGTTCGGGATCGCCGGGCCGGAGTCCGGGGACGAGTGCGCGGGGTGTCCTGGAGCATCGGCCAACTTCCCTGCCAACCACAGCACTTCGGCCAGCTCGCGGGGTGTCGGTCCGTCCGTTCCCTCGGCGGCGGCGTCCAGCAGGGTGGCCAGCCGCGCGAGGGGGGCCTCAGGGGTGAGAGGGGACTCGGAGTCGAGGGGGCTCTCAGAGTCCATCTGCGTCCGCCACCGCGTCCAGATAGGGCATGAGCCGCTCCGCGAGTTCACCCCGGGAGGCCGCGTCTAGCCCCGTGACCCCGGTCAGATAAAGGGCGTTGAGGAGTTGGTCGGTCGCCAGGTCACCGTTCGCGGCGCGCTCCAGGAAGCGGTCGATCAGCGGATCCGCCTCCGAGGGCGGGGAGTTGAGGTGCGCGTGGACGATCTCCGCGAGCTGGGCCCGGTCGGGGCGCCGCAGCCGCAGCCGGACACAGCGGCGCAGAAAGGCGGGCGGGAACTCGCGTTCACCGTTGCTGGTCAGGACCACGAAGGGGAACGCGCGGCAGCGCACCCGGCCCCGGGCGATCTCCACCGGGGACTCCGAGCCGTCCGCGAGTACCTGCACGGTCGGCCCGTCGTCCGCCGACCGCCGTGCTGCGCGCAGGAGTTCGGGGATGTCGTACTGGCCCTCCTCCAGGACGTTCAGCAGGTCGTTCGGGAGGTCGAGGTCGCTCTTGTCCAACTCGTCGACCAGCAGGACGCGCGGCAGCTCGTAGGGCAACAGGGCGGTGCCCAGGGGGCCGAGACGCAGATGGTCCTCGACGCCGTCGTACGCGTCGTCCTTGCGGGCCGCGTAGAGGCGGGAGAGCGGGTCGTAGCGGTAGAGGCCGTCCGCGAGCGTGCTGCGGCTGGTGATGTTCCAGCGGAGCACCGGGCCGAGCCCCAACTCCCTTGCCACCGCGTACGCGAGGGACGACTTGCCGGTACCGGGCGGGCCGGTGACCAGGAGCGGGCGGCGCAGGATCAGGGCGGCGTTGACGAGTTCGACGCTCTCGGGGGTGGCGACGTAGGTGCGGGCGCGGTGGACACGGTCGGGGGAGACGGCCGACTCGTCGTCCGTGTCGTGCGGCGCGGGCACCACGGGGGCGCCGTCGAACGCCCGCCAGGGCGGCGGGTCGGGCAACTTCCCGATACCGGCGTGGGGTTCATTGGAGCCGGTGTAAACAGACCAGTGAGGCATACGAGTTGAGCTCTTCTCGGGTATCGGGTCGGTCAGGCCACCGGCGAGTGGCTGTGGGTCGTGGGCAGGTCGGTGAACAGACGCGGGTCGTCCCACAGGAGTTGGATGCCCCGTGCCCAGTGTTCCTCCTCGGCCGCCGCCTCCTCACGCAACTCCATGATCTGACGAGGGAGTTCGGTGGGCGAGACGTTCGCCACGCGGAAGTCGAGCTGGTCCAGAAAAGTCTTCCCCGTGCAACCCGCGCCGCCCGCGCACTCCTCCCCGGGGCCGCTGTCGCAGCCGTCGCGGGACCAGACGACGATCGGGGCGGGCGCGGTGAGCGTGATGTCGAAGTGTGCGCGGGCGCGGGGCGCGGTCGGGGTGGTGGAGAAACCGGCGAGGCAGGCGTCCGGCTTCCGCAGCCGCATCCTCAACTTCCCCGGTTCCTCGGTGTTTCCGCACTCGACCCGGTGCACCGGCGAGCCCGCCGCGCCGTCGAGCCGGCGGCTCCAGGTGCGGGCCAGGACGTGGCGCGTGCTGTTCCTGCGGCGCGCGTGATCGGTGACGACCAGCGGGAACGAGCAGCCCAGCGGCGTCTCGTCGTCCGGGCCGCTGGGCCAGCGGTCCACCGGCAGGTCGAGCCAGGTGCGGGGCAGCGCGAATGCGATCAGCTCGTCCGCGCCCGGCGTCAGGAACGGGAACGCCGCCTCGATCTGCCGGTGCACGTACTCGGGCAGGCCGTCCCTCGGCACGGTGTCCGAGCCGATCTGATGCCGCCGCCCGCCGCTGTACGCCGACACCTCGACCCGCACCCGGCCGTCGCCGGCGCCGCTGTGGTGCAGGTCGACGAGGATGGGGGACCACTCGGGGGGAGGCTCTGGGTGTACGGGGTGTACGGGGTGTACGGGGTGGGCGAGAGGTGCGAAGGGGGCGGGTACTACGGGTACTACGGGTGTTGCGGCTGAGGCAGGGGTGGCGTGTGCGGCGTGCGGGGCGCGGGTGGCCAACAGCGTCTCCAGCCGCTCCACGAACCGCATCACCGTCCCCGCCGCCTCCTCCCCCTCCAGCTCCGACAGCACGAACAGCGCCGCCGACCGCAACGAGTCGAAACCGTTCTCCGGTGGTCTCGGGTCGAGCGGGTCGCGGACGGCGTTGTAGAGCTGCGTCGGCTCACAGGCCGCGCCCGCCGCCTCGGCCCGCTCCACCAGCCGGTACAGCCGGGCCCGGTCGGCCGGGCGGTGATCGGCGACCGGGATCAGGCCGTCGAGGTCGCGCCAGTACCGCTTCATCACATCGGTCGGCATCATCCGCCCGTTGAACACCCCGCTCGCCCCGGCGGCGGCCGTCACCATCCCGACGACCTCGCCCGTGTCCGCGAGCACGACCGCCGCCCCGCTGAAACCCGGCGCGAGCGGCTGCCCGCCCTGCTGCCAGGACTCCAGCTGGTTCCACTCGTCGCTGATCAACTGGGGCGCGGTGATCCGGTACTCGGCGAGCGTGCCCTCGTCGAAACCGGCGGGGAAGCCGTAGACGACGAGCTTGCGGGGACCGCCGTCCGCCGCCCTGCCGTGCGCCGCGCCCGGCGGAGCGAGCGCGGCCGGGGCTATCGGGGCCTCCCCCGTAGGGGTCTCCCCGGTAAGGGGCAGGGCGTCCCTCTCAAGGCGTAGTACGGCGAGGTCCCCGCGATCGTGCCCGGCCCGCGCGTCCCAGCCGCCGTGGGCCAGAAGTCGTACGGGTACGGGGTCGGTGCCTGGGCGCTCGGTGAACGAGACCGTAAGCCCTTCCTCCCGGCCGTCGAGGACGTGGGCGCAGGTCACGACCGTGTCAGGGGTGACCAGGAAACCGGCGCCCAGGACCTTTCCGTACGCCTCGACGCGGGCGTGCCACGCGGCGCTCTCCATCGGTGACCCGCTCACTCCGCAGGGGTGGTGGGGGCACCGGGGTCCTCGGAGGCGGCGAGGCTCCCGGAGGGCGACGACCCCCACGTCAACTTCACCACCAGATGACCCTCGCTGGTGCCCTTGGCGATGATCGCGCCCGCCTCGGCGGAGAGTTTCACGCCGAACTCGATCTCCACGCCGTCCGGCTTCAGCGCACCGTCGCGGAACACCCGCAACGCCGACTGCGCGGCCGTCCGAACGCCGTCCAGCGCGGCTTCGAACGTCCTCGCCGCCTGCACGCTGCCGTCCCGCGACGCCAGCCGCGACCCGGCCCGCTCCTCGACGGACTCGACGGCGACGACCGCACCGTCCTCCGTCTTGAACTCCACGAGACTCTCCACGACACCCCCGTCATACGTGTCTTAGTGCACTCCCATTGTTACGTACGGTACTTGGGGTTGTCGCGCAGTCTTCCGTGCTCCTCTTGTGAATACCGGCGGTCCGAACAGGCCCGATCTCACGTTCGGATCACCCCTAGTTCGATCAAGTCCTGTGGTCTGATCCGGAGTTGATCGGCCGTTGTCTCGAATTCGTCCGGGTGGCGTTTGAGGATGGCGGTGGCCGACTCCGGTGCGATGACGGAGAAGTAGCTGTCCGGTGTCGCCCACGTCCGCTGCGGTGCCGCCAGCGCGAGCGCCCCGCCGGAGCCGCCCTCGCCGATGACGAGCGTCGTGATCGGCGTCCGCGCCTCGGTGACGGCCCCGAACAGGTCGGCGATCGCCGCCCCCACGCCCTGCCGTTCGGCCTCCGCGTCGTTCGCCGCGCCCGGCGTGTCCACCAGCGTCAGCACCGGGATGCCCAGCCGGTCCGCCAGCCTGATCAGCCGTACGGCGGTCCGGTAGCCGGCGGGCCGGGTCGCCGCACCCGTCTGCGCCGCGAAGGCGACGGTCCGGCCGTCCGCCCGCAACCCGAACCCGCAGACGATGCTCTCGGGATCGGTGCCGCCGCAGCGGTCGCCGCTGATCTCGGCGCGGTGGGTGAAGTAGGCGTCCAAGTAGGCGTGTGCACGGGGACGTTGGGGTGACCTGGCGCGGCGGACGGCGTCCCAGCCGGAGACGGGGAGGCCGGTGGCGCCGAGGGGGGTGGGGACGGGTGCGGGGACGGGACGGGGTGGGACGGCCGGTGGCGGTGCGTCTTTGCCGGGTGGCCGCGTGCCGTCGTCGGCCGTCCGCGCGGCGTCGCTCGCCGGTGCGCTCAGGAGGCGCAGCCACAACCCCAGTGTCTCCCGCAGGCGTTTCTCGCGAGACGCAGCCGCTGGTCAACGTGGCCGCCTCGCTGGTGACCGCCGCTCTCCTCACGCTCCTCGCGTACGTGGTGGCGCGTCCGCTGACCGACCTGAACCCGACCC